>CBETNY010000462.1:0-1973 GCA_965537275.1 uncultured bacterium
AAGGGGAGCTGATCCCCCGGTTTCAGCAATTTATCGATAGCTTTCAGTTGAAGGCTGAAAATACTCAATTGGCCGGGGCGGATGACCTTGCCGGGGCAAACGGCTTTTTCGGATATACTGCTTACGATGCGGTTCAATTTTTTGAAACCATCGGATTGCAATCTGAAGCACCTTCCGATGAGCAAATTCCGCTCATGCATTATGTGGCTTTTCGTTTTGTGTTGCGTTTCGATCACTTTAAAAATGAACTCTTAATTACTGAGAACCGCTTCCTGGATGAAAAATCCCAAATGGAAAAAATAGAAAATCTCTTGAAGATTAATAAAATTCCTTCTTATGAATTTAAGCTTTTGGGGAATGAACAAACCAATCTGTCCGACGAGGCTTATCTGGCGATGGTGCGAAAAGGAATTGAACACTGTCAGCGTGGCGATGTCTTCCAAATTGTCTTATCCAGAAGGTTTTCCAGACAGTTTCAAGGTGATGAGTTCAATGTTTACAGGGCTTTACGCTCGGTAAACCCTTCCCCGTATCTGTTTTATTTCGATTTTGGGAGTTTTAAACTTTTTGGCTCTTCGCCCGAAGCACAGCTAAAAGTGAATGGAGCAAAAGCGGTAATCAATCCCATTGCCGGAACTTTTAAACGTACCGGAAATGATGAAGCTGACAAGCTTCTCGCTGAACAACTGGCTGCCGATCCCAAAGAAAATGCAGAACACACCATGCTGGTCGATTTGGCGCGTAACGATTTGAGCCGGAATGGGAAAAATGTGGTGGTAAAAACGTATAAGGAAATTCAATTTTACAGCCATGTGATTCATCTTGTTTCTGAGGTGGAAGCCGAGTTAAACAAAGAATCAACCGCTTTGCAGGTGTTTGCCGATACTTTTCCAGCCGGAACGCTTTCGGGAGCACCCAAATTCAAAGCCATGGAACTGATTGACCGTTACGAAAATAATCAGCGTGGATTTTACGGTGGAGCCATTGGTATTTTTGGCTTCGACGGCTCGTTAAACCATGCCATCACCATCCGTAGCTTTTTGAGCAAAAGCAACAAACTGCATTATCAGGCCGGCGCCGGTGTGGTGGTTTCTTCAAAACCTGAAAATGAGTTACAGGAAATTAATAACAAGTTGGGAGCCTTAAAATCGGCCATGAAATTGGCAGAAACGCTTTAAGAAGTCATGATGGAAAAAATTTTAGTATTGGACAATTACGATTCGTTTACCTATAATCTGGTTCATGCCATTCGCCAACATGGAGGTTTTCAGGTAGATGTTATTCGTAACGATAAAATCAGTGTGGAGCAGGTGGCGCAATATGATCGTATTGTGCTGTCGCCCGGCCCCGGGCTTCCAAAAGAGGCCGGCATTTTAGAAGCGGTCATCCGCAAGTATGCCCCAACCAAAAAAATGTTGGGGATTTGTCTGGGGATGCAGGCCATTGGCGAAGTGTTTGGTGGAAGACTTGCTAACCTGAAAAAGGTTTATCATGGTGTGGCTACACCGGTTTTCCGCGAAGAAGTGGAGGATGCGGTTTTGAAGGGTGTTCCGCCGACTTTTATGGCCGGTCGTTATCATAGCTGGGTGGTTGCCGAGGATGGTTTTCCCGAAGAACTTTTGATTACATCAAGGGATGAGCAAGGCCAAATTATGTCGGTTTGCCATAAAAAATATCCTGTTTTCGGATTGCAATTTCATCCCGAATCAATCCTCACGGATCAAGGCAAAACAATGATTGATAACTTTTTGAATTTAAAATGATGAAACATTCATGCTTGAGTTAAAACACACATCCCCCGATAGCTATCGGGGAATTATTTGAGCACCCCAAAGGGGTGGAACAATAGTAGCCCCGGGTTTCAACCCGGGGTAAAAAAGAAAAGCCAAACCCGTTTTGGCGTGATTTTCGATGGCGAAGCCGAAAATTATGACAAAACATAAAATTTTTAATATCAATTAGTTAATAAATTA
>CBETNY010000463.1:0-1973 GCA_965537275.1 uncultured bacterium
AATTGTTCGGGTTGGGAAGCAACGATGCAGGGGGCGCCTTGGTTTCTCTTTTGAGTCTATTTGTTTCAAATTATCAACGTAAAAACATGAAATACAACCTGGTAATAGCCGCCACGGGAGAAGAAGAAAGTTCCGGGCCCCATGGCTTGAATAGTTTGTTGAAAGAGTTGCCGGCCATTGATTTTGCAGTGGTTGGCGAGCCAACAGGGATGCAAATGGCCATTGCGGAAAAAGGACTGTTGGTGATTGATGCCTATGCTTCGGGAGTTGCCGGACATGCAGCGCACGAAAATACCGTAAACCCGATTTATAAAGCCCTGGATGATATTCAATGGATTAAAGCCTATCATTTTCCAAAAATATCGGAAGTGCTTGGCGAAGTAAAAATGTCAGTCACTCAGATTGATGCCGGAACGCAACATAATGTGGTACCGGCCCGTTGTCATTTTGTAATTGATATCCGGGTAAATGAGCACTATACCAATCGGGAAGTTTTTGATATAGTTGATCAACATACGCAAAGCACATTAAAAGCCCGGTCATTTCATTTGAACGCTTCCTCTATCGACAGTCAACACCCTTTTGTTCAAGCCGGTATTCGTTGTGGAAGAAAAACGTATGGGTCTCCCACGCTTTCCGATCAGGCGGTACTTGCTTGTCCCTCGCTCAAGATGGGCCCGGGGGAATCGAAACGCTCACACAGTGCCGATGAATTTATTTATGTTGAGGAAGTGAAACAGGGAATCGAATTATTTATCAAAATATTTAATGAAATACTTTAAAATACGATACAAAATTATAAGCTTATGAAATTATGGGATAAAGGATACAGTACCGAATCGTTGGTTGAACAATTCACTGTGGGAAACGACCGAATTTTAGATATGGATTTAGCGAAATATGATGTAATGGGCAATGTAGCCCATGCCAAGATGCTTCATAAAATTGGAATATTAAACGATTCGGAATTAAAAGACCTGTTACAGGCGTTGAATGAAATTCAGGAATCCATTGATAACAAGACATTTGTCATTGAAGAGAATTTTGAGGATATTCATAGTAAGATTGAGTTTGAATTGACAAAAAGAATAGGGGAGGCAGGAAAAAAAATTCATACGGCCCGGTCGCGTAACGATCAGATATTGGTCGATTTACATCTTTACACCAAAGACAAAATTCTTCTTATTAAAGAGGAAGTGAATCAACTTTTTAATACGTTAATCGATTTAAGTGAACGATACAGTTCGGTGCTTATTCCCGGGTATACCCACATGCAAGTGGCCATGCCATCCTCTTTTGGGCTTTGGTTTTCTGCTTATGCCGAAAGCCTGGTTGATGACCTGATCATGTTCAATGCTGCCTATCGGATTGCCGATCAAAATCCGCTGGGATCGGGAGCCGGTTATGGCAGCAGCTTTCCAATCGACCGCCGTTATACAACCCAGTTATTGGGTTTTAAAACACTTAAATACAATTCAATTGCTGCACAGATGAGCCGCGGAAAACTGGAAAAAACCATGGCTTTTGCCCTGTCGTCGCTGGCCGCTACTTTATCCAAACTATCTTCGGATGTGATATTGTTTATGAATCCCAACTTCAATTTCTTAGGATTTCCAAAAGAACTCACCACAGGCTCGAGCATCATGCCTCACAAACAAAATCCGGATGTTTTTGAATTGCTGCGGGCAAAAAGTAATAAAATACAAAACCTACCTATGGAAATATCGATGATTATCAATAATTTAACAAGTGGTTACCATCGCGATTTTCAACTGATAAAGGAAAATTTTATGCTTTCCATTGAAAATACGGTCGAAAATCTGAAGGTTTGCAATTTTATGATATCAAAGGTACAGATTAAAGAAAATATCCTGTCGAATAAAATCTACGACAATTTGTATAGCGCTGAAGAAGCAAATAAATTGGTGATGCAGGGTATTCCATTTCGGGAAGCATATAAAATAATAGGAAAA
>CBETNY010000464.1:0-1964 GCA_965537275.1 uncultured bacterium
CCAATTTTATCCTGCTTGGGTTGGCTCAAATGAACATCACCCCTGAAGGCATTCGATTTTCTGCTGCAGAAGCCGCAGATGGTGCAGAATAACACACACAACATCCCACTGTTTATCAGGTATTTAAAAAAATTCTTTAAATAAAAGTAGGGTAAAGCGCCACAAAAACGGTATACTAACAAACACTTTAAAAAACATTGTATCATGAAAAAATTAAGCTTCTTATTCATTCTGGCGGGTTTTATCGGCTTCATCAGCCTGACATCATCCTGCAAAAAAAGCGAAACCCCGTCCACACAAGATTTGACCGTTTCGATTGATGATGCATTTGCCGAATCTACTTTCGACAATGTATCGGGCATTACCGACGAAGCCTACGACATCAGCACGCTGCGTTTCAAATCGACGGAAGGCCGAATTTATTTAAGCAATTGCGCCACGGTAAGTCTGGACACCACCGCCTTTCCGCGCAAACTGACCATCGATTTTGGCAGTGACAATTGCCTGTGTAACGATGGAAAATACCGCAGAGGAAAAATTATTGTTACGTATACAGGTCGTTACCGTGCTGCCGGCACCATCATTACCACGACTTTTGAAGACTTTTTTGTGAACGACAATCAACTGGAGGGCACCAAAGTCGTGACCAATCAAGGCTTAAACGACCGTGGCCACATGTACTGGACCATGAATACCGATGGGAAAATAACCCTGGCCAACGACAGTGGTACCATTCAGTGGAATGCACAACGTCAGCGTGAGTGGTTTGCAGGGTACGATACACGCCGTGACCGTTGGGACGATATTTACATGATTACCGGTACCGCCAGCGGCACTCGTCTGAATGGTCTGAGCTGGACCCGTACCATTACCAAACCCCTTGAGCACAAACTGGCCTGCCGGTTTATTGTATCGGGAACCATGAGTATTCAGCCGGAAGGTCATGCCGAACGTATCCTCGATTTTGGTGACGGCGAATGCGACAACCTGGCCACCCTCACGGTTAATGGAGAATCAAAAGTCATTCATCTAAGAAGATAAGCTAAGTATTTTTGATGAATTAGGTAGAGAATCCGGAAAATGGTTCCGGATTCTCATTTACTCAAGGGGTTTTTCTCCTAATTTTACAGCCATAGAACAAAAGCAACCTTGACACAATCGGAATTTAAAACACTGTTTGATCAACACTTCGATGCCGTGAGAAACTACATCTGGTACCGGTCGGGAGATGGCGAGTTAGCCTCTGATATAGCGCAGGAAGTGTTTTTGAAGCTTTGGGAAAAACAAAACCGGATTCACAACAAAAATCATAAAGCTTTGCTTTTTAAAATGGCCGGAGATCTTTTTGTTAACCATTACCGTAAATCGAAACTCAAACTGAAATTCAAAATAAGCACCCCTGATGAACCTTATGTCAACACACCGGAAGACAATTTCCATTTCGAAGATTTAAAACTGCGCTATGAGCAATCGCTCAGTCAACTTCCCGACAAACAAAGGGTGGTATTTTTGATGAGCCGTATCGACCACATGAAATACAGCGAAATTGCCCAAACATTGGAAATCAGTCAAAAAGCTGTTGAAAAAAGAATGAATCAGGCACTAAAGTTTTTACGAAAAGCACTCAACCCGTGAAACAGGATAAACATACCAAAAAGGAAAACAGCTTCCTCCCACCGGAGAACCTCGAACAGCTCCACGGGCGCCTGTCAATTCCGTACACGCGTTCGCGCGAGGAAGTTTGGGAACAAATTGAGTCCCGTATAAAAACCACCGGTGTACCTGTTAGAAACATCAAAGGGCATCGATGGTACCAATTTGCGGCAGCCGCCCTGATCATTTTGCTTATCGGAAGTACTGCCTTTCTGCGTTTTTATTCCATTCACATCCATACCCGGGAACAAACCCGTTCGGTGATACTGCCTGACGGATCGGTGGCTTACCTGAATACTCAATCCGAACTC
>CBETNY010000465.1:0-1958 GCA_965537275.1 uncultured bacterium
CCTTTTAGTCCCGATACGGATCCTTTTACGGCTTGATAATCAGTCGGAACCGCTTCTTTTTCGTAAGGCAACCATGCCAACGTATCCTGGCCGCCGGCACAGCCAATGTAAAGTTGTCCTTCGTCTTCCGAGTCAAGGTTCAGCAGAATTTCACCTTTCAGAAAACCCGGTTTTAAACCAAATGCTCCCGTTAAACCGGTCTCTTCATCAATCGTGAATAAGCACTCGATGGGGCCGTGGGCAATATCATCACTGTCGAGGATGGCCAGTTCGGCAGCTACGCCAATGCCATCGTCACCGCCAAGGGTGGTACCGTTGGCCGTTACCCAATCTCCATCCACATAAGCTTCAATGGGATCGTTTTCAAAATCATGAACTTTATCGCTGTTCTTTTCACAAACCATATCCACATGACTTTGAAGAATCACCGTTTTACGGTTTTCCATTCCGGGAGTGGCGGGTTTACGGATTAACACATTACCCACCTCATCGGTGAGTGTTTCAAGATTCCGATCTTTACCAAATTTCAATAAATAATCGACGATTTTTCCTTCTTTTTTTGAAGGCCGCGGAATCTTCAAAACTTCGTTAAAATAAAACCAAACTTTTGAAGGTTCCAATTGGAGAATATCTTTACTCATAAAGCAATACTTTTTTAAAAACGCAAAGGTAGCAAGATGGCTGACAGAAAGGCCTGTTTTATTGTTAAGATTTCTGAAAAACTAAAATTTGTATCCATGCCATATCCCAAAACCCACAATATGCTTCCACAAAAGCCCATGCCAGTCAACAGGCACCAAGCGATTAATCACCAATAATTTTCACCAGCACCCTTTTCCGGCGCATTCCATCGAACTCGCCATAAAAAATTTGTTCCCATGGGCCGAAATCGAGCTGCCCGTCGGTGATGGCGACTACCACTTCACGTCCCATGATTTGCCGTTTCATATGTGCATCCGCATTGTCTTCGTAGGTGTTGTGATGATATTGCGAATGGGGTTTCTCAGGGGCCAGCTTTTCCAGCCAGTTCTCATAATCCTGATGGAGCCCCGATTCGTCATCATTAATAAAAACACTGGCTGTGATGTGCATGGCATTCACCAGCACCAACCCTTCGGTAATACCACTTTCCGCGAGACAGGCATTCACATCGGGGGTAATGTTAATAAAGGCACGTCGTTGATTGGTATTAAACCACAACTCTTTTCTATACGATTTCATAACACTTGATTTTAAAGCAATCTACAGCAAAAATTCATCCCTTACCGGGCACTGCAAACCGCCGGTGATATTTGCAACAAAGATAAGGTTTTGGCAGCAATTCATTATGCAAAGGCATAAAAAAAACCGGATACACAACCCTGCCACACCGGTTCTAAAAATGGAATTCGGGTGCGCTATCCAAATCTTTTATGATATTTGCAAAAAATTTAAGGATGTACACCTATCGATCTCTTTTCACCTTTACACAATTGGTTTTTGAAACCATGGGGTTAACCCGTGAGGAAGCCATTCAGGCAGCCGATATTTTGATGCGTGCCGAGTTGCGTAACATTTCGACCCACGGGTTGGTTCGGTTGCCCGAATACGTCAAACTATGGAAAAACAAACGGGTTACCACCACTCCAAATTACCGGGTGGTGCACGAAACACCCTCCACAGCGTTGGTAGATGGCGGAAAAGGTTTTGGATTGGTAACGGCACCGAAAGCCATGCAGTTGGCCATTCAAAAAGCCCGGAATGCAGGTACCGGATGGGTAGCCGTGCGCAACTCCTATCATTTTGGTATTGCAGGATATTATGCCATGAAAGCCCTCGAACACGACATGATTGGTATCACCATGACCAATGCGAACCCATTGGTTGCGCCCACCTTTTCAATGAAAGGTATGTTGGGAACCAATCCCATTGCCGTGGCCATTCCTACCGGTGAAGAGCCTCCCTTTGTGGCCGATTTT
>CBETNY010000466.1:0-1951 GCA_965537275.1 uncultured bacterium
CGCACACGATGTGCGGCGAGAATGAGCGAGAGTCATGCCGGAATATCCTTGAAAACAAACTATTTTAAGCTGTTTCTTCATAACTCAGAAAGTTGACACCTTAATTGAATGGTTAACTTTTAGCTGTCAACTATTAGTTCGATGATTACAGCATGCTTACCAGATAAACTGTCACCCGTCAGGTTTTATTGCTGAAGAACCTAATGCCTTGATTTTTTAAAGCTAAACGCTGATGCCCTCGTAAAAAGCGATTCCAGACCGCTGAGTGCGGCCACACATCTAAAAGTAACTTGAGTCGAGCTGTTAAATTAGTCTATATTGTGTCTCAAGGCCTTTGGGTACAGAGACCGAATAGACATTGGCGTTTAAATACCCGTTAAAAAGCGTGGTCGGGGGTTGACGAATATATCATTGGTGACACTTAGTGATCCCGTTTAGAAGAGTGTATAAAATTGACAACCCCATAACCCAAAGTGCCGAAATCATTTGATGGAGGCCGAAATCATGAAACGCAAAGCCCGAAACAAAAAACGTCTACAAGAACATCTCGAACAAGTCAATCTTTATTCTGCTGGGATCGACATTGGTTCTACATCCCATTTTGTTGCCGTACCATCCAGCCTTGATGATCGGCCAGTCAGAGAATACTCCTGCTTTACCGGTGACTTGGAACATATGGCTGACTGGTTGAAAGACGTGGGTATAACCACAATAGCAATGGAATCCACTGGCGTCTATTGGATTCCCGCCTATGAGCTTTTAGAAGAACGAGGCTTTGAGGTTTGCTTGGTTAACCCCCGCCATTTAAAAAATGTTCCCGGTCGCAAAACGGATGTTTTAGATTGTCAATGGTTGCAACAACTTCATAGTTTTGGCCTTTTGAGAGGCTCTTTTCGCCCATCTGGAGAAATCTGTGCTTTCCGAGCATATATGCGACAACGGTCCATGCTTGTTGAAAGTGCTGCTACTCATATCCAGCATATGCAGAAAGCCCTACGGCAAATGAATCTTCTATTGGACAATGTAGTTTCAGATATTACCGGTAAAACCGGCATGACTATCATTCGTTCAATTTTAAGCGGTCAACGTGATCCGGTAATACTCGCCCGTTACCGAAATCATAATTGTAAAAACAGTAAAGAAATTATAGCCCAATCTTTAAAGGGACATTACAAAGAAGAGCATCTCTTTTCTCTTCGCCAGGCAGTTGAGTTATATGATTTCTATCAACGCCAAATAGCGGACTGTAATCAAGCAATTGCGATGGCATTGGATAAAATTGAAGGCCCTGACGATCTTGATGAATTGCCTCCGCAAAAAAGCAAAGCACGAAGAAAAAATAAAGCCTTGCCTTTTGATGTAAGACAAAATTTACATAATATTACCGGGGTTGACATCACAAAAATTGATGGAGTCAAAGAGACAACCGCTTTAAAAATTATCTCAGAAATCGGCACCGATATGTCAGCATGGCCTACAGTCAAAAATTTTGCATCTTGGCTTGGGTTGTCTCCTGGAAACAAAATTACAGGTGGTAAAGTTATCAGTAGCAAAACGAAAACATGTGCAAACCGGGCTGCTGAAGCATTTCGAATTGCAGCTTATTCCCTTACAAAGTCAAAAAGTGCCCTTGGTGCCTACTATCGACGTAAACGATCTCAACTTGGTCCTCCGAAAGCAATTACGGCAACAGCCCATAAAATAGCTAGACTTGTATACTCTCTGTTAAAATATGGTGCGAAATATATTGATCCGGGACAAAATTATTACGAAGAACAATATCGTGACCGAATCATTAAAAATTTACATAAAAAAGCAAAGAGTTTAGGCTATGAAATGGTGCCGCAATCGTAAAATATTAGTTTAATTATTTCAGTCATTTACAAGTAGTTACTTAGAAGTTACTTAGAAGAAGAAGTCGAAAGTTGAAAAGTTGACCGCCATATATGGT
>CBETNY010000467.1:0-1950 GCA_965537275.1 uncultured bacterium
AGGCATCTTCAAGACAAAATGAAAGAGACTCCCGTGCCCATAAATGGCAGCAGCCTCCCCGGAATAGGGATTTTGATGAATGATCCACCAGAAATCGTGGTAGTAAAACAATCCGGCTATACTATACGCCAGGAATCCTGTTAGCAAAAATAAAAGGGCACGGAATCGCTTTTTCAAAACATAGGCTGTAACAAACAAAGCAAATAAAACAATGCCCTCGGTTCGGACAAGTGGTAAAAACGATAAAACCATCGCCGACCCAATCCATTTCTCCAAAAAAAACAGATACAGTGCCAATACCAGAAAAAAGCTAAAAGTAACCGCCGTGAGCGAGCTGAACATTGAAATGAAATAAAGCGGCACGAAAATCACCAGGACAGGCCCAAGCCAACGGCTTTTCATGTCGAAACGATCACTCAATTTCCATATCAAAACCGAAGTCATCAGTCCCATAAAGACATTGTAAAGCCTTGCTCCATTCATGCCAAAGTGTGCCCAGGGCGCAATCAACAGCGTAAAAACAGGCTTTCCCCAATGATCTAATAACAGCCCGGGGTGCTTCCATGCCCAATGGGCGATTTTATAATGCGAAAAGGAATCGCCTCCGCCAAAGGAGTTTTCGGTGCCTGAAATCACAAATAATGCCACCATTAAAAAGAGTGTCACAAACGACCCTATCCATATTTTTTCAATTTTTTTCATTCACTCATTGCTCATGTTTCAATACGTAACGCGCATCCAATCTTAACATCGAATCCAACGAAATTTTTCGATTGATGGCTTTTTTCTTGACCTTATCGAGCCAGTTTTTATCCTTTTTTATCCTCTCAATTACCTTTTCGAGCGATTCGTCTTCAGTCTTCACCGTTTTACTCTCAGGCCACCTGTGCAAGGCACGTTCATAATCAGGATGCTGCAAAAGTTGATTAAACTTTGCCGAAGGATGAACCCTTCCAAAGGAATCAAAATAGGCTTTTCGTGTCATGGAATCCCAGTGGATGGAGCCGTAGTAGTACTGCACATTATGAAACGCACCCAACAAAACAGAGAGAAACAACAACAGCCCCACAGGATAAGTCAGGTGCCTTTTTCCCGAACCCAACCCTGCCAGCAGAGCGGCCAGCGGAAAGGCCATCATTGGATAAATATCAATCAATTCCCTTTGTCCCAAACTGCCTCCGTACCACCAACACCACCACGAAGAAACCACATAAAGATAAACCGGCAATAAAATGGAAAGCGGCATGGCAAGCTGTTTGTATTTTTTAAACAACAAATAAATGCCGGCCACCGCAAAAATCATTACCGGTGTATAAACAAACCAACCTTTGCGAAAGCTAAGCAGCACATGGAGGATTTGGGGATGCAGGAAAAAGAAGCCTTCTTTTCCATAAGAATAGTACAGCCAATCACCTGTAACCGTCTTCCAGTAAATGAATTGTGGAAGGAGAACAAGAAATCCGAAAACAACCATCAATAAAAGCCGGGGAAACCTGTGCCAAAAGAGCAGACATTTATTCTTAATATCCCCAATACTTTTCACATCGTAAAAAATGAAGAAAAGCACCATCAGGACGTTCACCGGCCGGATGAGTGTAAGCAACCCCACAATCAATCCGAGAAGTATCGCCTGCAGAAAGGTGTTGTGCCGATGCCATAAAATGGTGAGGTAAAGGAAAACCGATACCAAAGCAAAGGTATAAACATGCGACATCCCGGGCTCAAAAGTACTGTACCAGAAAAGATTGGTGCCCAAGCCGATGGACAACAGGGTAAGTGCAGTAACGGATTCCGAAAAATAAACACGCAGCACGCGAGCCAAAAAAATAAGCCCCAGGGTAAGATAAAACAATGCAGCTAAAACAATGGCCAGTTGATACGGAGCCGAATAGCCACCCGCATCATAACCTAAAGGTGCTGCAAGTAGATTGGCCACAAAGAAAAACGGTG
>CBETNY010000468.1:0-1947 GCA_965537275.1 uncultured bacterium
AGCAAATACCCGGTTGATTTTTAGTCGTTTATCTCCTTTTATGGGAAGAGGGTTTTGATTGTTAAGATCGGTACGCATCATTTCAAAGGTCACCCGGTGACGGTAACTTTTATGCAGCATACGGTTTTTCGTTTTAAAAGCCAAATCGCCCAATACATGTTTGATATAATATTTTCCATCAACCGATTGGTAACCTACGGTGTATTCGACTTGTACGGGATACGATTGAATTTGTTTGCTACGCTTTGCCACAAAGCTTTTTTTTAATGATTTCAAACTCTTTTTAGAATAGGAGAAATGGGCACGCACAATGGCGAAATTTTCACTATTAATGTATAACTCTCCTTCAAAACCGGGTCCGTGTAGCTCTTTCTTCGGTTGAAAGTGCACCACGTAAGCTAAACATCCGTCGAGTAAGGTCATGTTTTGCATGGCGAAATCGTAATCATCAAGTCCACTCAACTCCAAAAATGAAGGACGGTTTCGTATGATATCCAATTGGAGGATGGCAGCAAGTCCTCCTTTTAACTTAATTTGTAATGAATCGATCAGGGTGTGGTCAGGGTAATGCCGGTTTTTTAATAAGCTGATTTGATCACCGAACAAACCCGGTCGCCGTGCTCTTTTGTAAATATCGAGCAGGGCTTCTGTATACGACTGAATTTTTTTGTTTTGTGCCACTGCTTCGCGATAAAATGCACGCATCCTGAAAGACTTCCGGTCGTAGTTTTTATCGATTTTCCGGATGGCCTTTTTCACCAACATGCGCGCGTTGGCGGTGCGAATAAGAATTTCCGGAAGTGAAATCACTTTCTCGCGCAGGTTTATCAGCTTAAAAGATTTAAATGCATTCACAGGAAATTCTTCCAAAAAAAATCCCAGATGGCTCACCACCAGGGTGTCGGCTTTGAAGGAAGCAGGCAGGTTTAGAACAAAACTTCCTTCTTTATTACTCACGACACCTAAACCCTTGTTTTTCAGACTGACAGAAGCATAGGCAAGGGGCTTACCGGTACGTGCATTGACAATTTTTCCTGCTATTTGAATCGATTGATCCTTGAGGAATTCCCGGGCATTTTTCACCTCCTTTCGATCGATGACCACCAACTGAGATTGAATGATTTGATAATCGAAAAATGGATTTTGAAAAATACTATCCAGAATAATGGACAACGGAACGTCTTCAAATTGGGCATCTATCCATCTTTTAGGAGAAACAAAGGCAGTATTGTAGGTAAAATGCAATGGTGTCTGCTTTTCCAAAAGCCGTAATGCCGAATCCATCCTCAAATGGTGAAACACCACGTGATACTTCCTGGTCAACAAACTATCCTGCGCATGCAGTTCATTTGAGAGAACTACCCAAAAAAGAAGTACTAAACACCATTTGAATCCGGAAATTCGCATTGACCTATTTTGATATTCGCAAAGTTATCTCATTATTTTTCTCTTCCCAACTTAAATCAAAAGTCAGACAAATCGACTTAATCACAGTTTTCAACCGGGCACCATCGAAGCTGGCAGTAAGTTTTAATTGGCGTAAGGATGAATCGGCCAATACAACCGGTTTGGCATAGGCACGTGACAACACGGCAACCACCTTGGGCAATGGGGTACCATCGAAGCGAAACACTTTGGTATGCCACGAAACATAATTGGGCTCATCCAAAGGTAGTTTTTTAGCTTCACCTCCTTCAAGCAAACCAAATTCTCCCTTATGCAAAATAATGGCTCCGGATTTTGTATTGTTTGGCGAAAGACCTACCAAACCCGAATTAACCCAAACTTCCACGCGGTGTTTATTTGAAAGAGACCTTACATTAAACGAAGTGCCATAAACCTGCACCGTGGCGTCGTTGGTTTGGATAATGAACGGGCGCGAAGGCTCTTTGGTGACTTTAAAAAAAGCCTCCCCCTTCAATTCAACCCGTCTTTGACTGACCGAAA
>CBETNY010000469.1:0-1945 GCA_965537275.1 uncultured bacterium
TTTTACAACTGTAGATTACAAGGACGCCAAAGAAATCAATTATAACCAACTGTCATTCAACTTCTTTTAAGTGGATCGTGGTGTTAACAATTAATTAATATTGAGGTGGAAATGGGAATTTTAAATTATATATTTTTGAAGCGTTAATCTTACAAAAATGGAAAATGTATATTTAATTTTGGTTGGGGTTCTTTTTTTATTGGCCATCTCCGATTTGATTGTGGGCGTGAGCAATGATGCCGTCAACTTTCTAAACGCGGCAGTCGGCTCCAAAGTAGCCTCCTTTAAGGTGATTGTTTTTGTTGCTGCATTGGGTGTTCTTGTGGGGGCTGTTTCCTCCAGTGGAATGATGGAGGTGGCACGCAAGGGAATTTTTCATCCTCAGATGTTTTACTTTTCTGAGATTATGTTGATTTTTCTTGCCGTGATGACCACCGATATCCTTATGCTCGACACCTTTAATTCGTTGGGACTGCCTACCTCTACCACTGTTTCCATCGTGTTTGAACTTTTGGGTGCTGCTGTGGGAATGGCTTCCATCAAACTTTCTGCCTCGCCGGAATCCCTCATGGCATTTAAAAAATTTTTGTTCGACAATCATTTGATTGGGAGTATGCAGCAAACGCTTAATTTGGGCGATTTTATCAATTCGTCCAAAGCGCTTGAAATTATTGCGGGGATTCTTTTCTCGGTGGCGGTAGCTTTTATCGTGGGGGCCGTTATTCAGTATATCGCACGCATTGTTTTTTCATTTCGTTATCAAAACAGAATGAAATGGTTTGGTGGCCTGTGGGGAGGAATTGCCTTTACAGCCATTACCTATTTTATTGTGATAAAAGGGGCCCATTCGGCCAGTTATATGACCGATTCGGTGAAATCGTGGATCCTTCAAAATACAGGATTGATTTTGTGGGGTGGTTTGGTTTTTTGGACACTCTTTTTGCAATTGCTGAATTGGGTTTTTAAAGTAAATATATTGAAAACCATTGTTTTGGTGGGTACTTTCTCGCTTGCGTTGGCGTTTGCAGGAAACGATTTGGTCAACTTTATCGGGGTGCCTATCGCCGGTTATAATGCTTACCAAATATTTCTTCAACATCCCGGGGCTGATCCTGATACCCTTTCCATGATTGGTATGGCGGGTAAAGTAGCCACGCCAATCTATTTTCTGTTTTTTGCAGGTTTGGTAATGATGCTTACCCTGGCATTATCCAGAAAGGCCAAAAATGTAATTAAAACTTCTGTCGACCTAAGTCGACAAGATGAAGGTGATGAACGGTTTAAATCAAATACTATTTCTAAGGTGATGGTGCGGTCATCCATCCGTTTTTCAAATGTGTTACACCGTTGGGTTCCCAAGCCTGTGCAACAATTTGTTGAACGTCAGTTTGAACAGGATAACGATCGAAAAAAAGACCCCGATGCACCTGCTTTCGACCTGATTAGGGCCTCGGTAACCCTGGTAGTGGCCAGTTTGCTCATTGCCTTGGGTACCTCGCTGACTTTGCCTTTGTCAACGACTTACGTGACATTTATGGTGGCAATGGGTACCTCTTTGTCCGATAGAGCCTGGGATCGCGAAAGTGCGGTTTATCGCATTTCCGGTGTCTTTTCGGTAATCGGCGGTTGGTTTATCACGGCCCTTTCCGCCTTTAGTTTGGCTTTTATTATGGTTTACCTTTTCTATTACGGTGGTACACCCGGCATCTTTGTGATATTGGCTCTTTTGACTTTTCTCATTGTTTGGTCTTACCGATTGGATCATAAAAAATCAAAGTTAGAGGCAGAAGAGAGTAGCAGTGTGTACCAAATCAATGGAGAAAATCTGCTGGACCAATCCAATGCAACGCTGATTAGTAACCTTAAAAAGATTGTACGCGAATACAGACATTCTGTGGATGGCCTTGAAAAAGAAAATCGTAAGATGCTCAAAACTTCTAAAGGT
>CBETNY010000470.1:0-1939 GCA_965537275.1 uncultured bacterium
CCATGCGTAGAATAAAAAAGCCAAAAATAAAAATTGCCACCGTAAGCCTTATTGTTCTCATCCTTTTACTTCTTTGGGCTGAATTGGCTGCGGGAATCTTTGGCAGTCCCCTTGCAGGAAGCTAAAGAAAGATAAATATCTCCTTTTGAACAGAAATTTTTTTATTTTTTTTTGATCAAACCTTTGTATGTAAAAATATTTGTCTATTATTGCCCTTTGAAAAGACAATAGATCCATGAACAATCGAAACAACATCCTTTCTCAGCAATCCACTCCCATGGGAGCGGTACCCGCTGATGGCCATGTTGCGAGATTTTTGTCCTTTTCCTACCGTCCTGTTTTGGACACTGCACACTGCTCAAGCCCGCTAAGAGTATGGCGATGGCGATGGCGCAGCTAATCAAAGCCTTTTGAACACCTTCATTTCCCATAACGGGACATAAGGACCTTTCACCACAGGCTTCATTTTCACATCATTCTTTTTTTTCAAGTAAAAAATTCATCAACAGCGCACAACATCCAACAGAAATGATGCGCGGTTTACCGATGGCCAACCCTTGAATCAAGTTTAAAAAAAATAAAAACATCAATAAAACATTAAATCATTATTAAATTTTACAATCATGTCAGAAAATTATTTTAAAACGTATCCCAACGAAGAAGGTTATTTTGGAAACTATGGCGGTGCCTTTTTACCGCCTCATCTTGATAAAGAGATGAAAAAAATCACGGATGCCTACTATTCAATCAGCAAATCACATAAATTCATTTCCGAGCTGAGAAGCATTCGCAAACATTACCAGGGCAGGCCCACACCGGTATACTACTGTGGCAGGTTATCCAACAAGTATGGAGGGCGGATTTACCTGAAGCGCGAAGACCTGAACCATTCGGGTGCCCATAAATTGAACCACTGCATGGGAGAAGCCCTTTTGGCAAAATATATGGGAAAGAAAAAACTCATTGCCGAAACCGGTGCCGGACAACATGGCGTAGCCCTGGCCACGGCCGCGGCCTATTTCGGATTAGAATGTGAAATTCACATGGGTGAAGTGGACATTCAGAAACAGCATCCCAATGTGATTCGGATGGAAATTTTGGGTGCCAAAGTGGTACCGGTATCCCACGGATTAAAAACCTTAAAAGAAGCTGTGGATTCGGCTTTCGATGCTTATGTAGAAGATCCCGAAACTTCGCTTTACTGCATTGGATCGGTGGTAGGCCCTCACCCCTTTCCCATGATGGTGCGCGATTTTCAAAGGGTCGTAGGTGTAGAGGCACGGGAACAATTTATGGAAATGACCGGCGAATTACCCGACAAAGTGGTCGCCTGCGTTGGGGGTGGTAGCAATGCCATGGGAATCTTCTCAGCCTTCCTAGAAGATGACGAATGTGAAATTTACGGGGTAGAACCGGCAGGTCGTTCGCTCAATTTGGGCGAACATGCAGCCACCATGACCTTTGGCAAACCAGGAATCATTCACGGGTTTAAATGTTACACGCTGCAGGATGAAAAGGGAGACCCGGCACCGGTATATTCGGTAGCCAGCGGCCTCGACTACCCGGGTGTTGGCCCCGAACACAGCATGCTTAAAGACCTCGAAAAGGTTCATTACGATATAATTAATGACCAAGAAGCCATCGATGCATTTTACGAATTGAGCCGGATGGAAGGCATTATTCCCGCGTTGGAGAGTGCCCACGCGGTGGCCTACGCCACTAAACTGGCCCAAAAATTCCCCCGTAAATCCATCTTGGTTAACCTAAGCGGACGGGGCGATAAGGACATCGACTTTGTGGTGGACACCTTTGGCTTACCCGAGAACAGAAAATAGCGCATCCCAAACAAAAGGTCAATTGAGTTACAATCCGGAATCAATTCGTCTGTCCAACGGGCTTTCCGGATTGTTTTTTTAACAATTCATACCATCAATAGAAA
>CBETNY010000471.1:0-1938 GCA_965537275.1 uncultured bacterium
CATGAAAGCCATCCGTGAAGAGATTCGCGAAATTGAAGAGGGAAAGGCGGAGCGGAAAAACAACGTTATCAGTAATGCACCTCACACGGCCGAGATGTTAATCGATAGTCAGTATGCATTGCCTTACAGTCGCGAAAAAGCAGCCTATCCGCTGGAATGGGTGCGTGAAAACAAATATTTTGCACCGGTAGCTAAAATTGATGATGCCTATGGCGACAGAAACTTGTGTGCCTGTTTGCCCATGAGCGATTATATCGAACCAAAAGTAAAGGTATCCGATTTATCAGAATAGGAGCAAAATATCTTTACGAATCAAAAACCAAAAAGGCGGATTCTTCCAAAAGAATCCGCCTTTGTTTTTATGGCTCATCAGCATCTTTTCAAACGAAGTCGCCATTTTATGGATGAAAACCACACAGGTGCTTCAACCTCTATTTAAAAATTGTTCTAAATATGAAAGGGAAGAGATTTTTCTTCCCCGAAATGATAACATAAAAAAATAAAAGCCCTACTTTTGGACTTTCATTAATGACTGTATAAAAGATTTATTTTATGAACTTACACGAATATCAGGGAAAATCCATCTTAAAAGGTTACGGAGTTTCCGTACCTGTAGGCATTGTAGCCTCTTCACCCGACGAGGCTTATGAAGCTGCCAAAGAAATCCAAAAACAAACCGGATCGGACAAGTGGGCGGTAAAAGCACAGGTCCATGCCGGAGGACGCGGTAAAGGCGGTGGAGTAAAAATTGCCAAGAATCTTGATGAAGTTAAAATGTATGCCGACCAAATTATTGGAATGCATCTGGTTACCCCTCAAACCAAAAAAGAGGGAAAACTGGTTCGTAGAGTTTTAATTGAACAAAACATTTATTATCCGGGACCTGAAAATGTAGAAGAATACTACATGAGTATTTTGCTTAACCGTGCCGAAGGCCGTAACATGGTGATGTACTCACCCCGTGGTGGGATGAACATTGAAGCCGTAGCTGCTGAGACACCCGACCAAATTTTTACCGAAACCATCGATCCCAAAGTGGGGCTTCAGGGTTTTCAGGCTCGCCGTATTGCCTTTAACTTAGGCTTAAGTGGTGTGGCTTTTAAAGAGATGGTGAAGTTTGTATCGGCGCTTTATAAAGCTTACGAAGGTACCGATGCCAGCCTGTTCGAGATTAACCCTGTTATTAAAGCGGCTGATGGTAAAGTCTATGCTGCCGACTCAAAGGTAGTGGTTGACAACAATGCCTTGTATCGCCATAAAGACATTGCCCACATGCGCGATTTGGAAGAAGAAGATCCTACCGAAGTAGAAGCCAGTCGCTTCGACCTGAACTTTGTAAAACTGGATGGAAATGTGGGTTGTATGGTCAATGGTGCCGGCCTTGCCATGGCTACCATGGATATGATTAAAATGTCGGGAGGCGATCCGGCTAACTTCCTTGATGTAGGAGGTACTGCCGATGCCAAACGTGTGGAACAAGCTTTCCGCATTATCCTGAAGGATCCCAATGTAAAAGCTATCTTGGTGAACATCTTTGGTGGTATTGTCCGTTGCGACCGCGTGGCCCAGGGAATTGTGGATGCTTACCAGAATATTGGTGAAATTAATGTCCCCATCATTGTTCGTTTGCAAGGAACCAATGCTGAGGAAGGAAAAGAATTAATTGATAAATCAGGACTAAAAGTCCATTCGGCCATCCGGTTGGCAGAAGCTGCCCAATTGGTAAGTGAAGTGGTTTAATCATTATAATCAGTTTTTTTCATACATCAGAGGCTGTCAATTTTGGCAGCCTCTTTTTTTGTGTGTATTCACTGCCTTTAGTTTACAAAAATTTTACCTTTGCCTCATGAACGACCAGACAGTATTCTTAGATCTTAAACCGGTTCCCTATCTTTTGGGACAGGGCGCTCTTGCCCAATCGAAACGCTATTTTTCTTC
>CBETNY010000472.1:0-1931 GCA_965537275.1 uncultured bacterium
CAGCTTCATTTTGTCCCTGAAATACTATTCGATCACACCTAAGAATATATCGAGATTTTCAATTATTTTTTTCTTTTGCACAAGTTTCGCCAGCTCAATTTTTCCTGTTATATACTGGGTATTTTTGCCGGTGTATTGTTCGGTAACTTCAATAAATTCAAAATGTTCCAGGTCTTCTTTTCGGGTATAGCGAAGGTAGATATTCAAGATGGTTTCGTTTGAAAGTTCGGGTTTGTTAAAGTATTTCAGTTTCTTGTATTCGTATTTATAATGGTGGCTTAGGGCGGTAATGTCCGACAAAACCGCTGAGCCTGTAGGATGGGCGCCTGCTCCTTTCCCGAACATAAATTGTTTGTCGTAAAAGGCCCCTTCGATAACTACTCCATTGTACTCCTCTTCCACATTGTAAATGTATTCGTCCGGTTGCACAAATTGGGGAGCCACGTAAAGCGATACCAAATTGTTTTCCGTTTTCAATACTTTGGCCACCAGTTTTATTTTTAGTCCTTTTTCCCGGGCAAATTGCACATCAAAATCATTGATTTTTGCAATTCCGAAACGAAATACGCCATCCGGTGAAACCAGCAGGCCGAAGGCATGGGCTGCAATAATGACAAGCTTGTACAGCGAGTCGTTTCCATTGACGTCGAATGCCGGGTTGCTTTCGGCAAAACCCAGCTCCTGTGCCTGTTTGAGTGCCGAGTGATAATTTTGGTTATCACGAAAAATCTTTGTTAAAATATAATTGGATGAACCGTTCAGGATTCCCGTCACCGATAGCAGCAAATCGTTGTCGTAATACTCTTCGAGGTTTCGGATAATGGGAATGGACCCGCAGGCCGAGGCATCGTAAAGGAGCGAATGTCCGGTATCTTTTTGAATTTGAATTAACTCTTTTAGGTGTGCTGCCAGCATTTTTTTATTGCCCGAAACCACATCTTTTCCGGCGAGTAGCGCCTTTTTCACGATAACATAGGCTTCTTCGGCATCATCAATCAGTTCTACCACCACGTTGATGTCTTGATTGTTGATAATTCTATTTTGATCGCGGGTAAACAGTTTTTTTTCGATTGAACGTTCCTTTTCCTGCTTCACGCAGATAGAATGTATTTGTGCATCAACGGTTTTGCTGTTTTGCAGTACGGTGTACAGTCCTTTTCCCACCACGCCAAAGCCATATAATCCGATGTTTAATTTTTTCATGTGTTTATAATTTACTAACTGGTTGATAATATATATTTTGTGTTTTGTCACGATTTTTGCTCTCTTCGGGCAAAAATCCCGCCAAAACGGATTTGGCTTTCCTTATTAACCCCGGGTTGAAACCCGGGGCTACTATTGTTGCACCCCTCCGGGGTTCCGCATAAGTCCCGATAGCTATCGGGGCCTGTGTGTTTTAAATCAATCAAGGATGTTTCATCGGATTAAACAGATTAAACGGATAAGTTTTCGCAAAGCGAAAACAAATAAATCCGATCAATCCAATGATAAGAAATTTTATAAAAACAACAATCCTCCAAGTTTGAACAAAAAGTTTTCACGTGATTATAAATTTAAAAACTGCTTACCTCTTTCATGAATGCTCTAATGACTTTTGTCAGTGATTCCACTTCCAGCAAAAAGCCATCATGCCCATAATCCGAGTGAATAAATTTCAAGTGGGCACCCGGAATATATTGTGCGCTTAATTCCTGATCTTCCTTTGGGAAAAGGATATCCGTATCAATGGCGATGATCAGTGTCTTAGCCGTGATGGTTTTTAGCGCTTTTTCAAGTCCGCCGCGGTTGCGTCCCACATGGTGGCTGTCGAATGCCTGCGTCAGTTTGTAATAGGCATGGGCGTTAAACCTTCGGGCCAGTTTTTCGCCTTGATATTGCTGGTAAGTGATGGCTTTCAGGTTTCTGTAATCATCATTTTCGGTGAGCGGCTG
>CBETNY010000473.1:0-1927 GCA_965537275.1 uncultured bacterium
TATAAATAGATGAAAAACAGATATTTCGCTTTAACGGTTTTTGTGTTATTATTTTTTACAAGTGGCCTGCAGGCTCAGAAACTCCAATGGGAAAACATGGATCCCAACACCACAAGTAAGAAATATAGCACCCTGTTGTTTTTAATCGATAATTTTTATGTGGATACGCTCGATATGCCAAAGCTGGTGGAAAAAGCCATTGTCTCCACGTTGAAAGAGCTTGATCCGCATTCGGCCTATATTTCCAAAAAAGATGTTGAGCGTGCCGATGAGCCGCTGGTGGGAAGCTTTGAAGGAATAGGAGTGACCTTTCAGCTATTTAAAGATACCATTTTGGTGGTGGCTCCGGTGCCCGGAGGCCCTTCCGACAAGGTGGGTATCATGGCTGGCGACAAGATTATTACCGTAAACGGTAAGCCGGCTCATGGTCCGGAAATCACCAACGATTGGGTGATGAAGCATTTGCGGGGGAAAAAAGGGACAAAAGTCGTTGTGGGTATTTACCGGAAAGGCATTTCACACCTGCTTGATTTTACCATCATCCGGGATAAGATTCCATTGAAAAGTTTGGATGCCGTGTTGATGTTGGATAAAAAGACGGGCTACATCAAGCTCAACCGGTTTGCACGCGATTCAAAAGAGGAATTTGACCTGGCCCTGGACAGTTTGAAACGCTTGGGGATGAAACAGCTCGTTTTTGACCTTCGGGGTAATTCGGGTGGATACCTGAGTACGGCGCGCGATATTGCCGATGAATTTTTGCCTGCCGGCAAATTGATTGTTTATACCGAAGGAATTCACAGCCCCCGACAAGGACTTCTGGCTTCGGAAGCCGGTGGCTTTGAACAGGGTAAATTGGTTGTGCTGATTAATGAAGGCTCTGCCTCGGCCAGCGAAATTGTGTCGGGTGCCCTGCAAGATTGGGACCGGGCACTGCTTATTGGTCGCCGTTCGTTTGGAAAAGGCCTGGTGCAACGTCCTTTTCGCCTGCCCGACGGCTCGGTAGTCAGACTTACGGTTGCGCGTTACCACACCCCTTCGGGACGTTGGATACAAAAGCCTTATAACCATGGTGTAGCCGCCTATTATGATGATTTGGAAAAACGATTGAAACATGGCGAACTGATTCATCCCGATAGTATTCATTTTCCCGATTCTTTGAAATTTCAAACGGCCGCCGGTCGCACGGTGTATGGCGGCGGTGGCATTATGCCTGATATTTTTGTGCCCTGGGATTCGGCCCGCTATGATGAAACCTATTCAAATCTGATTCGCAAAGGCGTGTTCAATACCTTTGTGAATGAGTATCTCGATAAGAATCGTCGCCGCTTAAAGGATAAATATCCTAACCTTCAGGATTTTATGAAAAATTTCCAAATTGAGGAAGCCGATTTTCAACAGTTTCTTGCCGATGCTGCCAAAGTCAAACTTAAACTGAACGACCGGGTGGTCGCTGAGAAAAAGGCTTTTCTGGAATTGCAAATGAAAGCTTTGGTGGCGCGCGACCTGTTCGACCAAAATGCGTATTATGCCGTTACCGTTCAGATGGATGAGGAGATTCATCGGGCCCTGGAAATGATGAAGGATAATCATGTTTTTGAAAAAATGCACATCCGGCAATAATACAAACTGAGGGATTAACCGGGGACAAATATAATTTGAAACTTCCGGGTTGCTAAAACCAACGACCCCGACATCATTGGGTATATTTAGTTAATGCATTGCGCAGCTTTCGTCAGGGACAAGCTTAGAATGGGTGGTACGATTGAGCACAAGGACATAAATTATTCCCGGCCCATAACCTCGCCATACAAATCATAAAAATCGGAACCGGTAATTTTTACGGAATAAAATTCACCGGCCCGGAGCTGGTTTCCGGAGCCAGGAATAAGCACTTCATTGTCCACTTCCGGTGAGTCGAACTGGG
>CBETNY010000474.1:0-1926 GCA_965537275.1 uncultured bacterium
AGTACAATGGCCAAGTTTTTCTTTTTGGGGAATTTTTGGTGTAGCATGGTTGCACGCTCTGTAGCCACATTATAGGCCTGATAACAAAGGGCTTGATATTCGGCCGCAAAATAATTGTAGAGCGTGGCCATGAGCAGGGCATGATCCGTTGTTTTTGTTTTTGCCGGTTTTTGCTGAACGGGGGTACAAGCTGCCATGAAGGCGACTAAAATGAAAGGAATAAGCAATTTCTTTTTCATGCGGGTATTTTTTTAGTTAAAAAAAGTTTTAGCAACAAAACGATTTAATGCAGTGGAAAGATATTTTTTTCCAACAGATATTGCATGACCGTTTCTGCATTTTCTGCATTTTGATCAGGCTTGAACCTAAGGACGGCATTTTCAGGAATTTGATAAGGGATGTCCATTCCGGGAATATACCTGATTTTGCCTTTGTCGTAGCGGGTATAAAGGTCGTCATCTACATGTTTTCGGCAATAATTTACATCGGCTTCCATATAAATTAAGTGGAAACGATCCGGGCCAATAATGTTAGCAACTTGTTGGCGAATACCCGCATCGGGTGATGCAAACGAACAAATGGCGATCATTCCCTGATCGTTCAAGATACGGGCGATGTGAGCCACTCGCCGCAAATGCTCGGCACGGTCAGCCGGATTAAAATCCAATTCGCGTGACAGTCCCGACCGTAAGGACTTTCCATCCAATACTACCACTTTGGCACCGGCTTCGATGAGCTGTTTTTCCAATACAAAAGCCAACTCATTTTTTCCGCTTCCGTAAAGTCCGGTTATCCAAAGGGTGGCTCCTTTTTGGTTGTAGATATTTTCGCGGGCTTCGGACGACAACAGGCTTCTTCCGTTGGTGATATGCTCTTTTTGTTCATCCGTAATGCGGTTGGGAAGCTGGTCGCTATCCAATTTATCAAGAATCATCCCAACGGCAACCGTATTGTGTGTGATGGGATCAATCAGGATAAACGAACCGGTTTGACGGTTTTTCTTGTAGGCATCGAAATACAGCGGTTCGGTGGTGGTAAGTACGGTTCTTCCAATTTCGTTTAACTCAAAATGATCAATCGCTTCGTGTTCAAGGGTGTTGACATTGACCTTGTATTTTATTTGGTCGATTTTTGCTTTGGTGCTGTGGGTGTTGTGTTTGATGTAAAAATGGGTGTAGGGGTTCATGGGCTTTTCATCCATCCAAACCAACATGGCCTCAAAATGGCGATCCATGAGTGGTGAGTTGTCGGGGTGGATGATCATATTTCCCCTTGAAATATCAATTTCATCTTCCAGTGTCAGACTCACGCTCTGGGGCGGAAAAGCATAATCCAGATCGCCTTCGTAGGTGGTAATGGTTTTGATTTTGGATGTTTTTCCCGACGGAAGAACCTTTATTTCATCTCCCTGCCGGATAACACCGGAAGCTATCTTACCGGCAAACCCTCTGTACTTTAAATCGGGACGAATAACGTATTGCACCGGAAACCGGAAATCTTCAAAATTGCGGTCGCTGCTAACATGCACAGTTTCTAAAAATTCCAGCATGCTTTTGCCGTGATACCAGGGCATTTTATCGGATAACTCAACCACATTGTCGCCTTTTAATGCCGAGATGGGAATAAAAGTAACATCGGTAACATCAAGTTGGGTAATGAAATCCTTGTAGTCTGAAACAATGGCGTCGAAGACCTCTTCACGGTAGTCTACCAGGTCCATTTTGTTGACGGCAAGCACCACATGTTTTATTCCCAATAGAGAAGCCAGGAAAGTATGACGCTTGGTTTGGGTGATAACCCCTTTTCGGGCATCGGCCAGCAGGATGGCCAGGTTGGCTGTGGAACCGCCGGTAATCATGTTTCGGGTGTATTGCTCGTGACCGGGTGTGTCGGCAATGATAAATTTCCGTTTGGCAGTGGAAAAAT
>CBETNY010000475.1:0-1925 GCA_965537275.1 uncultured bacterium
TTGTCCAAAGCCATTGATGGAAGTCGCCAAGATCAATAAAAGAGCGCCGAGTTTTTTTAACATAACAATCATTGCATTAACAAGATACCGATTCTATCCTCACGGTTTCGGAAAACAGCAAGAAAACAAACAGTAAAATCAATTATTTAACCAAAGGTATGTTTTTTAACAATATGATTGATATTTCACACAAAGATTTTTTTCATCAACATCCTGTAGACTGATGAGGGAGCCCCTTCAGCACAGGAATGAATGAATCAAGAAAGTCCTTTTTGGAATGCTATTTCACATTAAATTCGAGCAGTTTTTCCTGCTCAATAAACACCTCAAAGTGGTCGTCGATGGCAATAGGGCCAACGCCTTCCGGTGTTCCGGTAAAGATGAGGTCGCCGGGTTTAAGAGAGACGAATTGGGAGATATAGGAAACAATCCTATCGAACCCAAACATCATATTTTTGGTATTGCCTTGTTGTCGGATTTCACCATTAATTTTCAATGAAAAGTTGATGTCATTCAAATCGGAAAATTGACTTTTAGGAAGGAATTTTCCTACCGGAGCCGATTGGTCAAAGGCTTTTGCAATTTCCCAGGGCAATCCTTTTTTCTTTTGTTCGGCTTGCAGGTCGCGGGCGGTAAAGTCGATTCCCACACTTATCTCATCAAAGTACTTGTGGGCAAATTGCTCTTCAATATGCCTTCCATTTCGATTAATTTTCAGTACAATTTCCGTTTCGTATTGTACATTTTTTGAAAAATCGGGATAGAAAAAGGGATTGTTTTTTTGCAGCAAAGCCGTATCAGGCTTCATAAAAAAGACAGGTTTTTCCGGAACAGCATTGTTCAATTCTTTGGCATGTTCACGATAATTACGACCGATACAAATAATTTTCATGGATTTATCTTTTACTGATTCGACAATTTATTTTTTTAGTGGTTTAATCATCAGGCATTCAATGTCGATCTGATTGTTTTTTCAATTATTCCATTGGGGCCTACCCTTTTCCGGCCATCCGCAACTTGATGCGTGTCAAGAGTTTTTTGGTATAGAGCGGAAAATCGGCCCGTTGCATCCAATCGTAATAGGCCGGTTCTTTGCGAAACACCTCCTCCACGGTTTTGCCCTTATGTTTGCCGAAATTAAAAACCTCTTCACCCTTTTTATTGTAAATGATTTGACCGTTTAAATCCGCATTGCGATGATGGTTTGAAAATTCAGCCAGGGCATCCATATCGTTTTTAATGGGCTGAATGACATTTCCCGCTTTATCGGTAATTTTCGTCTCTTTATAACGGTCGAGCTGGGCTTTCAGCACTTCGTAGGTAGCCATCACATCGGCTTCAGCCGAATGCGCGTTTTCCAACTCTTTCTGTAAATAAAACCGGTAAGCTGCTTTCAGGGTGCGGGGTTCCATTTTCATAAAAATGTTCTGCACATCAATAAACCGGCGATTTTTCACTTCAAAATCAATATCTGCACGTAAAAATTCTTCCACCAACATGGGGATATCGAACCGTATGGAATTATAACCGGCCAAATCACAATTCTGGAGAAAGCGAACAATTTCTTTGGCCACTTGTTTAAAGGTTGGCTTGTCGGCCACCATTTCTTTGCTGATTCCATGAATGCTTTCCGCCTCTTCAGAAATGGGATATCCCGGATTCAACAACCAGGTTTTGGTTTCCTGACTTCCGTTGGGATTTACTTTGATAATACATAATTCGATAATCCTGTCTTTCGACACATTAAGGCCGGTGCTTTCGATGTCGAAAAAAGCCAGAGGCCGCTTTAAATTCAATTCCATACCATAAAATTAATGAGGCTTCGAAAGTACAAAATCTTTTGGCGCACTTTTCATTGCCGCCTCGCCCATGATTTAAAAAGTTCATCACAAAATGAGTTAGGCCAACCCATTGCTTAAAAAATG
>CBETNY010000476.1:0-1911 GCA_965537275.1 uncultured bacterium
TTTTAGTCAAATACATATCTAAAAAGTTTTTGACTTTAAACAAGTTTTTTAAAACCGGTCAATGCAATGGGCAGTTTGGGCATAAAAAAAGCGGAACAAAGTTCCGCTTTTTTATTCTGTGTTATGTTAAAACTACTCTTCGGCTTCTTTTCCGTTAACCGCGTCAGCAATTTCCTGGTCAACCAAAATACGGCCACAGTATTCACAAACAATAATTTTTTTGTGTAACTTGATGTCCAGTTGGTGTTGTGGTGGGATTTTGTTAAAACAGCCGCCACAGGCATCTCTTTCGATTTGCACAACAGCAAGGCCGTTGCGTGCATTCTTGCGGATGCGTTTATAGGCGGTTAACAGACGTGATTCAATCAATCTTTCGTTTTCATGTGACAAACGCTCCAGTTCTTTTTCGTCTTTTTCTGTTTCAGCAACAATGGTTTTCAATTCTGCTTTTTTTGCAGTCAGGTCTTGTTGACGCATCTCAAGTCGCTCTTTGGCATCCTGAATGTCGCCATCAATTGATTCAAGTCTGAATTGAGCTTCTTTAATCTTCTTTTCAGCCAGTTGAATTTCAAGGTTTTGGAACTCGATTTCTTTGGTCAATGAGTCGTACTCGCGGTTGTTCCGTACGTTTTTTTGCTGTTCAACATACCGTTGAATTAAGGCCTTACTTTCCTTTATTGCGTTTAGCTTGTCCGATATAAATTGAGTAAACCTTGCTTTTTCTTCTTCAAAATTGGCCACCCGGGTTTCTAAACCGGCAATTTCGTCTTCCAGATCTTCCACTTCCAGGGGAAGTTCACCACGGACAATCTTAATTTTGTCGATTTGGGTATCAATTTGTTGAAGATGGTACAACGCTTTCAGTTTTTCTTCTACGCTGAGACTTTTTTCTTCAAGCTTGTTTGTGTTTTCTTTTGTCATAATATTTTAGATTTCAACCAACTACAAAAATGAAATCGGATTTGTGTTAAATTTCGATTTTTGGATTGCAAAAGTAGGAAATTTTTTGCTTAAGTACTCAAATAATAAGTCTTTTGAAAATTGCTCGGTTTCATAGTGCCCGGCATCCACCAGAATCATTTTACCTTGAAACCGGAAAAAATCATGGTATTTTAAATCGGCAGTGATAAAAATATCAGCACCCTGCCGGAAAGCCTCATCCATGAGAAAACTACCACTTCCACCGCACAAGGCTACCTTACTTACTTTATTTTCTGTCAGAATACCATGTCTGATTTGACTTGCACCAAGCTGCTTTTTCAGATGTTGCAGAAAGGCGGTTGCCTCCATCGGTGTTTCAATCGATCCAATCATTCCCGATCCGACTTGTAAATGGTTGTTTTCGAGGGAATAAATATCGTAGGCTACCTCCTCATACGGGTGAGCCTTTAACATGGTCGAAAGAACTTTTGTTAAAAGAAACTGTGGAACTACCGTTTCGATACGCATTTCCGCTTCAAAATGGATTTGACCGACATCTCCCACATAAGGATGGGCTCCTTCCAGTGCTTTAAAACTACCGAAACCTTCGGCTCCAAAGCTGCAATGGCTGTAATTGCCAATGTGGCCTGCTCCGGCATCCAGCATGGCTTGACGAACTTTGTCAGCGTGGCTTTGCGGACAAAAGACAACCAGTTTTTTTAGCTGGTTAGGCTTGGGGGCAAGAATTTTAGGATTTTGCAGCCCCATGATTTCGGCCAACTTTCCGTTGACTCCATTCCATACGTTATCGAGGTTGGTGTGAATGGCATATAAAGCAATGTCATGTTTGATGGCTTTGATCAGCATGTCTTCCACCAAATTGCCTCCATTGAGTTTTTTTAAACTTTTAAAGACCAAAGGGTGGTGGGTGATGATTAAATTTGATCCTGTTTCGATGGCCTCTTGCATCACTTCAGGGGTGATATCGAG
>CBETNY010000477.1:0-1911 GCA_965537275.1 uncultured bacterium
TTTACCATTGCAAAACGTTATGGGGTAAACATCAATAAGTTAAGAGAACTAAATAACCTTGACAATACGGCTTTGAGAGTGGGTCAACGTTTAAAAATCGAAGAGAGTCCTTCCACCTCATCCGATTCGTATGACTATGCAATGAAGCAAGTATCACCCGATGTAAACATGGTATCTCAGGGAAACACTGTTTCACAAGCTGTCAGCACATCAGCAGGAACCAATTTGGCCAATGCTTCGGAGAATATTTTTGTGAAAGACCCGATTGTTCCTCCCGGAATTAAAAAATCTGATTTTGACAAAACAGTAGCCAATTTGCGTCGTTATTATGCTTCAAGCGATACCAATTATATCTATGGATTATTACACTATGGTACCAGCAAACATTACAGTATTTATTCCATTAGCCAAATCCAAATTTATCGGATTAACAACAGTGACCTGGTAAAACTCATCTACACCTCTGACGATCCGGGCATCTGTCAGCAGACCCTGAAAATTATCTCGGAGGTATTTATGCACGATTATAAAGCCCTACGGGTAAATGAAACCGACCGCGTGGTGCAATATTTCCAACGGCAGGTGGATTCGGCTGACAAAAAACTGTCAGAGGCCGAAGACCGGCTCCTGCGTTTCAATAAACGAAACAACATTATCAATTACTACGAGCAAAGTAAATACATTGCAGCCCAAAAAGAGGATCTTGATAAATACTATCAGGACCAGCAAATAAAACTTTCCGGAGCATCGGCATCGTTGCAGGAATTGGAGACTAAAATGACTGCACGCGATTCAATTTACCTGAAAAGTGATGCCATAAAGCAGCGAAAAAAAGAATTGGCTGAAGTTTCGGAGAAAATTATAGTCAACCAACTTGCCGAAACCTATGACAGTAAGGTAGCTGCTCGTTTGGCAAGTTTACGCAAAAAACAAAAAAATCTAAGGAATGAGATTAAACTTTATGTAGATCAATTGTATCTGTATGGACATTCTACCCAAGGAGTTCCCATAAAAAATCTACTCGATACGTGGCTAACAAATACCATTGATTATACAGAAGCCAAAGCTGCCTTAGTTGTTTTGGCAAGACGTAAAATGGACTTTATCCGAACCTATCAAAAGATGGCCCCATTGGGTGCTATGCTGACCCGTATCGAAAGAGAAATTAAAGTGGCCGAGCAAACTTATCTTGAGTTGCTGCGTAGCCTGAACCTGGCTAAGATGAAGCAACAAAATATGGAAATGTCTACGAATATTAAAATTGTAGATCCCCCCTTCTTCCCCATCGCAGCCAACCCGTCAAAAACAAAATACATTGTTCTTGCGGCAGCTATTGCCGGTTTCCTGCTCATCGCGCTGGTAATTGTTATGCTGGAGTATTTTGATACTTCCGTTAAAAATCCTGCCCGGGTTATCGAAAAGACCTCCATGCCTTTGGGTGGTGCATTCCCCTATTTATCATCAAAATCACAAGCCAACGAGCTATCGCGTATTACCACCAGACTTACTGATATGATCATCCAGAACATCAAACTCAGTCTGGCCAAATCGGAAAAAAATCCGGAAAAACCTTATTTGATTCTCCTTTTAAGTACGGAAAATGAAGTTGGAAAAACGCTTATTGCTCAAAAACTGGTGAACCGTATGCGGGCAATGGGTGATAAAGTATTGTTTCTTAATTACCTTACGGATGACGTGGATGTGAGTGAGGTTGACTTTAATCAAACCTATTATTATCCCATTAAGAATAACTTTATCGATGTTAAAAACCTTCAACAACTCATTGATAATAAAGGGCTGAGAAAAACCAATTCCAGTTACGATTTTATTTTCCTTGAGTTGCCATCCATTATCCACCATACCTATCCTATCGGGTTATTATCGGAAGTTGATTTAGGACTCTTTGTATTG
>CBETNY010000478.1:0-1907 GCA_965537275.1 uncultured bacterium
AGAAGTCGTTAAAGCGGGTAAGGATAACGAACCTGTTCAAGAAACAGCCCTTGTGCGGGAGCCGAAAAGCCGGCGCGGCCTCTGTTTCGGGCTTCAATCACCACTTTCATATCCTCGGGGCTCATTTTTCCCTTCCCGATTTCAAGCAAGGTGCCCACAATGGCCCTGACCATATTTCTTAAAAAACGATCGGCAGTGATGGTGAAAATCAGGTAGGGTGGTTCAACACGCCAGAAGGCTTCTTCAATTTTACAGTTATTGGTAGCAGTTTGGGTGTGTAGTTTGGAGAAGCTGGTAAAATCGGTGTAGTGTTTAAGGTAGGAAGCGGCTTGTTGCATGGCTTCAATTTGCAGGGGACCGGTGAATTCCATACTCAAATCACGGCGAAAAGGGTCTTTTTCGCGGGCAATAAAATAGCGATAGGTACGACTGGTGGCACTAAATCGTGCGTGAAGATCGTTGGGGACAGGTTTTAGTAAATATACGGCAATATCGTGAGGAAGAAATCGATTGAGCTTAAATACAAAATCTTCTGGTTTCCATCCAAGGGGTTCCTGAACGTCAAAGTGAGCATAGAATTCCCGGGCATGGACACCCGTGTCGGTTCGTCCGCACCCCACCACGTTGATGGATTCTCCTAATAGCGTACTTATTTTTTCATTCAATTCGGCTTGTACGGTATGTGCATTTTCTTGTATCTGCCAACCATGATAGGCTGTGCCGCGATAGGCTAATTTTAGAAAATATCGGGTCATCAGATCAAGAGATTACGCATTTAATGCTTTCCACAACAAATCTTTCAGGCTATTTAAACCCTGCTGCGTCACCGATGAGATGAAAACCGCAGGAACATCCGGTAGCTCTTTTTTGATTTCAGCCTTCAATTCATCATCCAGCAAGTCCGATTTTGAAATGGCTAAAATACGTTGCTTATCCAGTAATTCAGGGTTGTACTGTTTTAACTCGTTGAGTAAAACCCTGTATTCATTGTTGATGTCGTCCGAATCGGCAGGTACCAAAAACAACAGTACCGAATTACGCTCAATGTGTCGTAAAAAACGAAGTCCCAGCCCTTTTCCCTCGGAGGCTCCCTCAATAATTCCGGGAATATCGGCCATCACAAAAGATTGCTGGTCGCGATAAGCCACAATGCCCAAATTGGGTACCAGGGTGGTAAACGGATAATCGGCAATTTCGGGTTTTGCTGCCGACAATACCGAGAGCAAAGTGGATTTGCCCGCATTGGGAAATCCTACCAAACCCACATCCGCTAAAATTTTTAATTCAAAGATGATGCTGGCTTCCATGCCATCCTCGCCGGGTTGGGCATAACGTGGCGTTTGGTTGGTGGCCGACTTAAAATGAACGTTTCCCTGTCCGCCACGGCCACCTTTCAGCAGGATAATTTCTTGCCCGTCGTCGGTTATTTCGCCAATGAATTCGTCCGTTTCGGCATTGCGAGCCACCGTTCCCAGGGGAACTTCAATCAAAATATCCTTTCCACTGGCTCCCGTGCTTCGCTGTAAACCTCCCGAAGCACCGTTTTCAGCACGTAAATGCCGGGTGTAATGCAGATGTAAAAGGGTCCACATTTGCGCATTCCCTTTCATGATGATATCGCCGCCTTTACCGCCATCACCTCCGTCGGGACCTCCTTTCGGGATATATTTTTCCCGCCTGAAATGGGCCGACCCGGATCCTCCATTGCCCGAACGACAAAATATCTTTACATAATCTACAAAATTAGAAGCTGGCATAATTTTTCGGTTTCTGAAGGTGCAAAAATAAAGCAAAAGATAGAAAGTGGGGGTATGGAGGTGAAGAAAAACAAAATCAACCAATTAAAGCGTTGAAATTGGCCCTGCACCTTTTTTTATCAAGCTTGTTTAAAGTCAAATTATTTTTAT
>CBETNY010000479.1:0-1902 GCA_965537275.1 uncultured bacterium
CTACGCAAAATACGGGTTTGTTTTGGAAAAAACGATGTATTGCAATCATGGATTCGTTGTACGGGAATCGTCTTAATCGTACTTAATTGTTTGTGGAAGTAGCTGGTTTTATTATTAATTTTGTACACTCAATTTAAACCATGCGCTATGAAAAAATATCGTTTTTTTATTGGTTTGATGCTTATGGGTTTTGTCATGCATGCCATGGGGCAATCTGCCCGGCCCAAGGAACCGGCTCCTGCCATTACCTTTAAGCAGTTGGTTCACAATTACGGTAACGTTTACAAAGGGGATAACGGAACGTTTGCTTTTAAATTTGTGAATACGGGCAAAGAGCCCCTGATTCTCTCACGTCCGCGCTCATCCTGCGGTTGCACCGTGCCTTCATGGCCGAAAGAGCCCATCATGCCCGGTGATTCGGGTAATATAAAAGTAACGTATAACACCCATATTTTGGGGGCTTTTAATAAAACGGTAACGGTGTATTCTAATTCGCCGAAGCCTGTTGTATTGCGTATTAAAGGAAGGGTTGTGCCCCGTCCTAAAGCGGTATTGCCATTAAAACAAGAGGATGGCAGTCCTGTATCCAAAGTAGAAAAATAAAACAAAAAAAATGCCTAAAATATCATTAAAAGGGCAACAGATGCCCGAATCGCCCATCCGTAAACTGGTTCCTTTTGCCGAAGAAGCCAAACGGAAAGGCCGGAAAGTATATCATTTGAATATTGGTCAGCCCGACATTGAAACGCCCGAAGTGGCACTGAATGCTGTCCGTAATTATGACCATAAAGTGATTGAATACAGCCATTCGGCCGGAATTTTATCTTTCCGTGAAAGTTTGGTAAAGTATTACAAATCAGTAAATATCGACGTAACTCCCGATCAGATTATTGTGGGAGCAGGGGCTTCGGAAGCATTGCTGTTTGCTTTTCAAAGTATTATGGACCCGGATGATGAAGTGATTATCCCTGAACCTTTTTATGCCAATTATAACGGATTTGCTACCAATGCCGGTATTAAAGTCAGGCCGATTGTTTCCGGCATTGAAAGTGGTTTTGCTTTGCCTCCCATCGAAGATTTTGAAAAGAATATCACGGATAAAACCAAGGCCATTTTGGTGTGTAATCCCAACAACCCCACGGGATACCTATATTCGAAGGAAGAGCTCGAAACTTTGCGCGATATCGTGAAAAAATACGACCTATATCTCATTGCTGATGAGGTTTATCGCGAGTTTGTTTATGATGGTCATCAACATTATACTGCCATGCATTTAAAGGGCATCGAGCAAAATGTAATTTTAATCGATTCGGTTTCGAAACGTTACAGCGCTTGTGGCGTGCGCATTGGCTGGATGATTTCGCGAAATAAAGAGGTGATGGCTACCGCTCTTAAATTTGCTCAGGCCCGTTTAAGCCCGCCTACCTTCGGACAGGTGGCTGCCGAAGCGGCCATCGATACCCCGGATGAATATTTTGATGCTGTAATTAATGAGTATGTGGCCCGGCGTAATACCGTTGTGGAGGGAATTAACAAAATTGAAGGCGCGTATTGCCCCAATCCTGCCGGTGCGTTTTATGTGGTGGCCCGTTTGCCCATCGATGATTCCGATAAATTCTGTCGATGGCTGCTGGAAGATTTTGAATTTGAGAATCAAACCGTGATGCTGGCACCTGCTTCCGGATTTTATGCTACCCCGGGCAAAGGAAAAGATGAAGTCCGCATCAGTTATGTGCTGAAGGTGGAAGATTTGCAGCGTTCGGTAAAACTGTTGGATGAAGCCCTGAAAGTTTATCCCGGAAGGACTTTGTAAATCCAATATCGAAATTTCAAACTAACTATCGATTGTTTGTAATGTGAAATTTAAGAATTGCTATTTCTTTGAATGACAGGCTATTGTTG
>CBETNY010000480.1:0-1897 GCA_965537275.1 uncultured bacterium
GGATGGGTCATGCGTAAATAATTAACAAACTGTCCCATGTTAATTTCGCAAACTACAATCTTTTTAAATTTGGAAAAGACGTCGTTCACGTTTTTGGGCAATGGCATGATGTGCTTAAAGTGTGCCAGGCTGACCGATTTGCCTTCGGCACGCATTTCTTCAACAGCGGTAAGCAAAACTCCGTGTGTACTTCCCCAGCCAACGACCAATACATCTCCTTCTTCGTCTCCTTCAACTTTTAGTTCGGGAATATAGTTGGCCACACGCATAACTTTTTCCTGACGCAGGTCGGTCATTTTTTGGTGATTCAGGGGATCTTGTGATACGTTACCCGTGATATCTTCTTTTTCGAGACCTCCTAACCGGTGACGTAATCCGGGAGTGCCGGGAATAGCCCACAAGCGGCTTAATTTATCAGCATCTCTTTTGTAAGGTTTATAATCGGGGTCGTTGGCTTTGGCCAATGGTGGATTAATGGGGGGGAGATCGGCTACACGTGGAATTTTAAAGACTTCCGAACCGTTTCCAATGGAGCCATCAGTCAGTAAAATTACAGGAGTCATGTGTTCCATGGCCAGTTTGGCAGCCTCATAAGCTGCGTAAAAGGCATCGCTGGCACTAGTGGCAGCCATTACAATTAATGGTGCTTCACCATTACGTCCGTACAAAGCCTGCATTAAATCCGATTGCTCCGATTTAGTAGGAAGTCCGGTTGAGGGACCGCCACGTTGAACATCCACAATGACCATGGGCAATTCAGTCATCACAGCCAGTCCGAGAGCTTCGCTTTTCAGCGACAATCCCGGGCCCGACGTGGTGGTAACGGCCAAGGCCCCTGCAAAACTACCGCCAATAGTAGAAACCACACCGGCAATTTCGTCTTCAGCCTGCTGGGTAACACAATTAAATTGTTTGTGTTTGGCCAGCTCCTGCAGGATGTCGGTGGCGGGTGTAATGGGGTAAGAACCCAGGTAAATGTTCCGTCCCGAACGTTCCGATGCAGCCAGTAGTCCCCAGGCGGTAGCCAGGTTACCTGTAACGTTCCGGTAACGGCCTTTGGTTAAACTTGCTTTTTCGATGCGGAAGGTGTTGGTAAAAGCCTGAAGTGTTTCGGCATAATTGTACCCGGCTTCGAGCACTTTTTTATTCGCCTCAACTACAATGGGATTTTTCTTAAACTTTGTTTCAAAAAAACTGAATGTCTTTTTGTAATCACGGTTAAAAAGATAAAAAATGATGCCCAAGGCAAACATGTTTTTCGATTTCAACGCCGATTTGTTATCCAAATCAAGGTCTTTTACGGACTCACGCGTCATATTACTCAAAGGAGCCTGAATGACTAAGTGGCCGGTAAGGGTGTTGTCTTCCAAAGGGTTTGATTCCCAACCGGCTTTGGTAAGATTTTTCTCGGTAAAGGCATCAATATCCACAATAATAATCGCATCCTTTTTAATCCACCTTAAATTTGCCTTTAAAGAGGCAGGATTCATGGCTACCAGCACGTCGGCCAAATCACCTGTGGTATGGATGTTTTTATGTCCAAAATGAATCTGAAACCCGGAAACACCAGAAACGGTGCCCTGGGGTGCCCTGATTTCGGATGGAAAATCCGGAAATGTGGCGAAATCGTTACCCGCGAAGGCGGTTGAATCTGAGAAAAGGTTCCCGGTCAACTGCATACCGTCACCCGAGTCACCCGCAAACCGTACTACGGCTTCTTCCAGTTCAACTACTTTATCTTTTTTAGCTGTCATAAAATTACTTTTAAATGGTCATGGCAAAAGTAAATGTTTTATTTTTCCAGCAATGAATACAAGGATTTTTTTTCAATCGTTTGTTATTCCTTGTCTGGTTTTGAGTAAAATTTTTAATAATCAGTAAAACAATATAATACGCT
>CBETNY010000481.1:0-1894 GCA_965537275.1 uncultured bacterium
TATACATTATTTACTTCTTTTTCAAAATATAAATTACACTGGAGTAATTTTGATCCCGGTAAGCATTAATATTTGAACGAAACCCATTGATTAACGCAAGAACCCAGGAAAGGACAGTTCCTCTTCCTTTATATTTTTCACTCAACAAACTTACATAAAAAGCATCCATTTTCATGGGGATTTTTTCTACGACCTTAAAACCGTGTCGATTTGAAAAGTCACCAAACGAACCGGGGGAAAAATGAAAGAGATGCCGTGGCACATCAAGTGCTGCCCAATACGAACCATAATAATTGGCATCCCAAGAGTCGATATTTGGCAAGGCAACCACCAACACACCCTCTTTTTTCAAAACCCTCGAAAGTGCCCGGATACGTTCATTAATATCAGAAACATGTTCCAAAACATGCCACATACTCACCACATCAAACGAATTGGCAGGAAGCGAAGACAAATAACTTTCAGGAAAAACAGAAACATCATGCTGAGAAATGGCATAGTTTCTTGCGGAGTCATTCGGTTCGATACCGGTCACATCCCAACCTTTCTGTTTAAAAAACCGGAGCAGCTCGCCTGTTCCGCTACCCACATCCAATAAACGCCCCTTCAAAGCAAATTTTGTCACCTGCCTATACTTATGACGAATGTTTAAACGTCGTAAAAATCGATAAACAAAAGCCTGAAAGTTCCAGGAAGAGGCATGGTGCGACAAGTATTGATCACTTTCGTAATAGCGCCCAAGGTCACTTTTTGCAGGCCGCGGATTGGTGAATACCAAGTTACAACGGGCACACTTCATCAGACCAAAAGACTCTTGGGAAAGAAAATGATCTTTTGTTTTTAGATAATCAACAATGTCTCCCGACCCACAAACCGGGCATTTCGCAATATTCTCCATCTTATGTTTCACGTGGAACAAATTTTTATTAACGCCCCAAATAAACCAACAATACATTGATATCGGAAGGGGAGACACCACTGATCCGGGCAGCTTGCCCAATGTTTTCCGGTTTAATTTTAGTCAGTTTTTCACGGGCTTCAAACGATATTGATTTTAATTGTTGATAATCAAAATCAGGCTTCAGTGGAATATCATCAAACTTTGACAGCTTTAGGGCTACCTCTTTTTCCTTTTGAATATAGCCATGATATTTAATCTTGATCTCACCGGATTCGAGCTCTTCCCTATTCAGAGATTCATCCTGAACAAACTTACGTAACCCATCATGCGCAGAAAGGAGTAAATCCAATCCCACCTGGGGTCGCAACAATAAAGAATCCATTTTTACCTTTTGTTTCAAAAGGGCGGTATTTTGCCGCGCCAAATATTCATTTATCTGCCCCGGTTCAACACTAGTTGACCGTAAAAATTTTATCAGTTTTTGTACTCGTTCCTTTTTCTGTAGCCATTTTTCATAACGCTCCGATGTTGCCAAACCCAATTTATAGGACCGCTCAGTTAAACGATCGTCAGCATTATCCTGCCGCAATAAAATACGATGTTCGGCCCGACTGGTAAACATTCGGTAAGGCTCATCGACTCCTTTGGTCACCAAATCGTCAATTAGGACACCAATATAGGCTTCAGAGCGCCCCAAAACAAATGGATCAAGGTCGTTTACCTTTTGATGAGCATTTATTCCCGCTACCAAACCTTGACCTGCCGCTTCTTCATAACCTGTAGTCCCATTGATTTGCCCAGCGAAAAACAGGTTTTTTATCAATTTTGTTTCAAGAGAATAATGTAATTGGGTAGGAGAAAAGTAATCATATTCGATGGCATAACCGGGCCGAAATATTTTAGCGTTTTCAAACCCGGGAATTTTTCGTAAAGCTTTAAATTGAACATCATCCGGTAAAGAGGAGGAAAAGCCGTTTAGATAATATTCAACCG
>CBETNY010000482.1:0-1893 GCA_965537275.1 uncultured bacterium
TGATACCCCGATTGTAAAACAACTCCTTTGTTTTGAATTTGTTTGAAAAGATGGTTGGGGCTGTTGAACCGGATAGAAACGGGACGGGTAAGGATGCTGATTTCAATTTTGATGAAATCCAGTTCTTCTGCCTGCAAGGGATCAAAACGGCTGTCGTTGAAAGCGGCAGACAAACTGTTGTTTATCAGGTTTTCAAGCAGACTTTCTCCTTTGTATGGCTCAAGAGTGCCGATACAACCGCGGAGCGTCTTCTTGCCCTCACGAAAAGTGTGAAGGGTGACAAAACAACTTCTGCTCTCCTTTAAAAGGGGCAGGTTTAAAGGTTCGTATTTTTTTAATTGCCTTCTAAAACAATCCTCTTGGTTGGCTTTGAAAGGATCCAGTGGCATGCTTTTATCAAAACATAATGCAATGGTTTCGCGGGCTATCTGAAGCAGGCGCGATTGAATCTGTTTTGTGAGAATTGGTGTTTCCATGATGCTATGTTAAAAAATGCCGGGAATGGGTTGCCCGCACGACGGACAATGTCCGTTTGTCAGACGGTTCAGTGTGAGGTTGTATATGTTGCGGGATATTAACGGTTGGTTACATCCGGGACAAAAGGTGGTGTTTTGCTCCTGCGAGACGTTGCCCACGTAAACATAGTTTAAACCTTCCTCGTGACCGATTCGGCGTGCTTTTTCAAGCTGCCAAACAGGCGTTGCCGGTTTGTGCGTCATTTGATAAGTGGGAAAAAAGCGTGACAAATGCCATGGGATATCTTTTGATACGGAAGCAATAAACGCAGCCATTTGTCTGATTTCTTTTTCCGAATCGTTTTCGCCGGGGATGATCAGGCTGGTGACTTCTACCCAAATACCCAATTCAAAGGCTCTTTTAATGGTTTCAAGCACCGGAGCCAGTTTGGCTTTGCATTGTTGATGGTAGAATGTTTCGGAAAAAGCCTTTAAGTCGATGTTCATTGCATCAATTTTGCCTTTTAAGTGTTGCAGGGTTTCTTCGGTTTCGTAGCCGTTGCTGATGTAAACGTTTTTCAAGCCCTTTTGATGGGCGGCCACAGCGGTATCGCATACGTATTCCAAAAATACGACCGGTTCGTTATAGGTATAAGCAATGGATTGACATTGACTGTTTTGTGCCTGTTCGAGCAAAGCTTCGATGGACAGGTGTCTGCCGGTAATTTCATCGCCTCTTCTTTGGCTGATGTCGTAATTTTGGCAAAAACGACATTTAAAATTACATCCCATGGTTCCGATGGACATGGCCCGGCTTCCCGGCAGAAAATGGAAAAGAGGCTTCTTTTCGATGGGATCTGCCTGGATGGCGACAGGGTATTCGTAAACATTGGAGAATAACTTCCCTTTGATGTTTTTTCGCGTACCACAAAGTCCATAGCTGCCGGAGGGGATTATACAGCGGTGAGCACAGGCGTTACATTGCACTTTTTCTTTAGGTAAAGTAGTCCACAAAATGGCCTCATGAAAATGCAAAGAAGTCATTTCTAAAAATTTTACCATAAAGATACTTGTTAATCAGCCTGTATGCAACAAATGGCAGAAAAAATTTGAGATAAATTGCTTTTCTGCTTTGCAAAATATAAAAATATTGTATTTTTGCAGCCTGTTTTAGGGACCTGTAGCATAATTGGATAGTGCACCTGACTACGGATCAGGAGGTTGGGGGTTCGAATCCCTCCAGGTTCACCTGAAAAACAAAAGGTTACAACGAAAAAGTTGTAGCCTTTTTTTATTGGGTGCGAAACTTTAGACCTTTATTGCTTGGGTGACGTTTTTCAGATAAGATTGATTTTGTCCTTTTAAATCGATTGGGATTTGAAAGGACGGGAAAAATTTGTTTTATCATCGGATTTAGCAGATTAAACGGATTTTTGTT
>CBETNY010000483.1:0-1890 GCA_965537275.1 uncultured bacterium
TGTTGAATTGTATTGCATCTTAACGATGAATGTACGCGTAATATTAACCCGAATAGAATAAGATTGTTTAAAGTCAAATTATTTTTATCTATGTATCTGACTAAAAATCAGACAATAAATAACTTTTTTTATTGACCTACCCCTTCACCCCTTCCAAAAGGGGATTAGAAGTATTTATTGTCTGATTTTTAGCATTTTTCTTTGGTATACTGACTTTTAACTTTAAACAACTTCAATAAAGAAAAGTCGTCATGATTATTTCACCAAAATAGATGTGTATTGATTATCTTTACCAAAATATTTAAATATGAACACTAAGAGCAGGAGGCGAAAAAAGAGAAAACCAATCAGGGTTGGACAATTGGTACTTTTTTTTATTTTTTTGGCCGTTCTTTCCATCATTATTGCTTTTTTCATTGTCCGGCCCGACAAAGAAGTCCGGCATACCACCCCCACCAAAATCCATCAAGCCAGCAACGCCAATGATTCAATAAAAATTAGCAATCCCTTAATGGGCACCTGGGTAAGCAACAACGATGGAAGTATTTTGGAAATTCACGCCCACCATTTCAGTATTGAGATTCCATCCGTTGACCAACACATGTACCGGGAAGGGCAATGTGAAATAACAAAAACCCAAATTCAATTTATCTATTCCGATACCCTGGAAAATTGCCGTGGGAAAATGGGGACTTACCGTTTCAAAATAAAGGAAAAGCAATTAATCCTAAGCCCCATAAAAGAAACATGCCCCGGCCGTAGCGAACATCTTTCGGCAAGTTGGGAGCGGTTTTAATTTTTTCGATAGATAATAACACTGTATTCCGTTTGGTTGTCCAGCTGATCGGTGACTTTTATTACCAATCTGTTTTTACCTTTTTTAAAATAGACATCCGGAGAATAAACCAAAAGGTCTTTTCTTGGATCGTAGGCCATCAAAATCCAGTGACCATTCATGGTTGGACGATATGATTTTATGCCCGACTGCCCATCTTTTATTTCCAAACGAATTGGTTTATTGGCAGATAATGTATCGCCATTTTCAAAATCGAGCGCTTTCACTTCAGGAGGTACTGTATCAACCAAAACTGAATAGGTTCCCAGATTACGCACCCGCGCGTGCAACCATTCGCCGGACCATCGGTTTCCGGCATAATCGGCCGAACCCAGCGTATTGTCGCCAAAATAGGCCACATAAAGTTTACTTTTCAGCGCATCACTTACCCGATCCGGCCGGATGGCCAGGTCAAAAAACCTACGGACAGGTACAAGCGTATTGTGTACCTTAAAGAAAGGAGCAACAGTTTCATGGGTCCCTTCTGTTTTTTTCATTTGTAAATTAAACGAACGGTAAAAAGTGTTGGGGCTAAAAACCAACCGAATCTGATCCTGATAAATCTTGCAGGCTTTGTTATAGGAAACATGAATGCCGGACGTATCTCTTTTTACCGGTCTTTTCTTAGCAGGTTTATCTTCCGCCTTCAGGCGAAAAGGCAGTTTGGCGGTATTTCCGTAAGCATCTTTTACGACATATTCAAAATGATGCACAGCGGTGTCGTTCAGCACCACAATCCCGTGGTTTAAAACTTTTCCATATTGAGGTAAGCGATTGTTACTATCCACTTGCGTTCTCACAAATCGTTTCCCTTTGCGCTGATAATAACCATAATCGATTAAACTATTCACATCGCGTGACGACTGAAATGAAATTTTATTCATTGCCAGGCTGAAAATTTCGCGCCCATCCTCCAGCAGTTCGATTTTGTACACCCCATTATGATTGGGTAAATCGCCCATAACATCGTAAGAACGCAAGCCAAACGAAACCGGCCCCGATACCCGAACAATAGGATTTCCTTTTAGGTAACAGTGCGGTCCATGTCCTGCCAC
>CBETNY010000484.1:0-1887 GCA_965537275.1 uncultured bacterium
AGGGTCACTGGTTCGAATCCAGTAGTTCCCACTAATGAATAAAAAGATTATCTTGCTCAGGGTAATCTTTTTTTATTCCCGGTAAAATGTATTATTTCTACATTCTTTTCTCTGCTGGCAGAAACCGATATTACATCGGACACTCCGGCAACCTTGAAGAGCGTATTAAAAAACACCATACACACCATAAAGGTTTTACAGGAAATACAGACGATTGGAAAATCGTCTATACTGAAAAATATCCGACAAAATCAGAAGCTTATGCCAGGGAACGACAAGTTAAAAAATGGAAAAGCCGAAAAGCTATTGAAAAACTTATCAATAGCTCAGTTGGTTCAGCGCATCCCGACTGACAAGTCGGGAGGGTCACTGGTTCGAATCCAGTAGTTCCCACTAATGAATAAAAAGATTATCTTGTTCTGGGTAATCTTTTTTTATTTTTACGCTTTTGCCGTGAATACATTCAGCGACTAAAGTTGAGCCATCTTTACCAGACGGGTAAAAAACCGGGCCGGTGGTGAATGTTTCATTGATTCTTCTTTCACCGCTTCCATTGAAAACAGATGAGCATTTGAAGTCCGGATAGACCCCAAAAAAATGGTCTTTTGTAAAATTAATTTTCAAAAAAAAGGAAAGCGTAAAATAAAATAACTATGTTTGCAAAGGATAGACGATTATTAAAAGCCTAATCCTGAACTTTTTTATTTATTTATTTTATTGTTATGTCAAAAAAATTATTCGTTGGGAACATTGCCTGGTCTGCAAGTGAAGATGACCTGCGCAACCTTTTTACCCAACAAGGTGAAGTGGAAGATTTAGTTATTTTAAAAGACAAATTTACAAACCGTTCAAAGGGTTTTGGATTTGTTACTTTTTCCACTGATGAAGACGCCGCAAATGCTATTTCTGAATTAAACGGATACAATTTGAATGGCCGCGACCTGGTAGTGAACGAAGCAAAACCCCCCAGAAGGGATCGGTATTAATACCAAGCGCAAAAGAATTTTAAAAGTCCTTTAAGTTGATTCAACTTAAAGGACTTTTTTATTTTCCCTGCATCTCACAAAGCCTGGAGACTTGGAATTATTACCACTAATTATGTGATTATGGGTGATGACCCTGAAATCACGGTTGTCTTACTCACGGCATTCCTTACATACTAAACCGGTAGGAAAATTTAACCAGAAATACATTAGTTGCCTCTGATTGAATAAGCTGATCCATGTTGTTGTTAAAATTAAAATCGCCCGAAGTTAAATAGTCACTTCGTCCTTGCGACCAGACCAGATATAGGGTTGATCCCGGAACAAACTCCCAACGGGCTACCAAATTCGACCTGAATTCTACAAAGCTAAAATCAGGATTACTTAAATAAAAATCGGCACTACCATCACCGGTATCATCAATTAAGTATTCATTTTGATCGGCATCGAACGTGATTTCATTGCCAGTGTACAAATGAAACTGGTTGTAAAAAGTCTTTTGTCCGGGCTGGCTGACCCGTTTAAAGTCGGTATATTTCCCTGAAAACATAAAAGGTTGGCCCCAATATTCCACTGAAAATTCAGGACTTAAAGAGAGATTGATACGCAAACTGCTCGATAAAATATTTTGTTGAATGCTGGAGGTCAGGTAAACCTCGTGTTGGTTGATGAGTTCGGTGTCGACATATTTGAATCGGTTATTCGAATTGTTGTATCCGGGGCTAAACGTAAGTCGAAGGGCGGGGATGGGCTGGTAGGAGATATTTAGGTTTATGTTAAACGAATGGCTTACATTTTGATCTCCTTTTCCCCTATTGATGTTTACCCCAAAGGTAAGTTTCTTGCGCTGGTCACTATAGAATGAGGTTCCGAAATTCCAATTTCCGGGAAGGCGAATGGAAGG
>CBETNY010000485.1:0-1882 GCA_965537275.1 uncultured bacterium
TATCATCGGCATCAAAACCAATTACTTTCAAATGCTGTTTCAATTCTTCTGTCTTTATTAAATCACACTATCTAACTTGAACTTCCCGGTAATCCGGAATGGTGCAAAGTTCATCGTTTTATTGAATTCTTTCTCAATGAAATATTAACCAATTCTTAATTTTTTTCACCATCCGCGTTTTCAGGTTTCTCATGATGGCTACCGGATATCCGTTTTCAAGAAGCGGGGAGGTTGGCGAAAATGGGTGCCCTGTTCATACGAATAAGCCATTCCAATCAACAAAGGCTCACTCCATGCCCTTCCGAAAAAGGAAACCCCCACCGGTAATCCCTGTATAAATCCCATGGGGACAGTAATTGAAGGATAACCCGAAATAGCAGCCGGAGAGGAGCTTCCCACGCCAAAATTGTCACCATTCACCAGGTCGGTTTTCCAAGCCGGGCCTCCGGTAGGAGCAACAATGGCGTCCAGTTTATTGGCATCCATCACCTTGTCAATCCCTAGCTGACGACTTCCTTTCAACATGCCGGCCAGTGCCTTTTTGTACTCCGGACTGTTTAGATCGCCTTTGGCTTGTGCTTCCACAACTAATTTTTGATCAAAATATTTCAATTCAACCGAATCGGCCAAATTAAAAGCAATTAAATCTTTCATGTTTTTTACTTTAGCCTGCGGCCCCAGGCTTCTGAAATATTTGTTCAGGCCGTCTTTAAATTCGTATAGCAGCACCTGAAACGACTGTGCGTTTACCCTGGGAGGAAGAATACGATTGATTTTTATAATGGTAGCCCCTTGGTTTTTCAGATATCGGATGGTTCGGTTCATCAATGAATCTACTTTATAATTCCGGCCCATCGCACGGGTATAAAATCCGATGCGTTTACCTTTCAGGCTTCCCTTTTTCAAAAACTGCGTATAATCGGAATAGGCATGATTTTTCGAGGCCAATGTCTTAACATCGGCAGTATCGACACCGGTTAACGCTCCCAAAATAATGGCGGCATCCTCCACAGTGCGGGTCATCGGCCCGGGAGTATCCTGGGTAAAGGAGATAGGCACAATGCCGCTCCGGCTGATAAGCCCCACAGTCGGCTTGATTCCCACCAGGCCATTTGCATTGGATGGGCACATAATCGAACCATTGGTTTCGGTGCCGATTCCGGCCATAGCCAGACTTGCAGAAACGGCAGCCCCGGGACCCGAGCTGGAACCACAGGGGTTGCGATCGAGGATATAAGGATTGTGCGTTTGCCCGCCTACACCACTCCATCCGCTGGAGGAGAAACTACAACGAAAGTTGGCCCATTCGCTTAAATTGGCTTTCGCCAGAATAATGGCTCCGGCAGCACGCAGTTTGGCAGCCACCCAACTGTCTTTTAACGGATGTGAACCTGCCAACGCCCGTGAACCGGCGGTAGTACTCATTTTATCGTGGGTATCGATATTGTCTTTTAGTACCATTGGAACACCAAACAAAGCGCCTTTGATTTTTCCCTTTGCCAGAAGTTTATCAAGCGAATCGGCAATTGCCAACGCATCGGGATTGGTTTCAATAATAGAATTTAAATGCGGGCCTTGCCGATCAATATCCTGAATGCGCTGTAGATAAGCTTCAACCACCTGCCGAACTGTAAATTGGTGATTTTGATAGCCCTTTTCAAGTTGTGAAATGCTCATCTCCTCAACTTTTACAGCCGGAACCGATTTGGCTTGAGGATTTTTATTTTGTTGACACGAAGTAACCATAAGCAGGATTACAACTATCCAACCAAGTCTGGTTTTAAGGATTGTTTTCATTTTGAACATATTTTAAGGATGATATTATGTTTTTTGTTTTTCAAATATCGTCATTATTTAATAAAGAAAACCCTAATTTTTTATT
>CBETNY010000486.1:0-1881 GCA_965537275.1 uncultured bacterium
GTTATAAAGTGCACGATATCGAGGTGGTAGTTGACCGGTTGCCCGTGAGCGGGAAGATGGAAACCCGGTTGAAAAAATCCATTGAAACGGCCATGAAACAGGGGAAAGGAATCTTAATGGTTTTGGATGAAGAGGAGCAAAACGTGCGTCATTACAGTAAAAAAATGATGTGCCCAACCACCGGAATTGCCTACGACGAGCCTGAACCCAATTTGTTTTCATTTAACTCGCCTTACGGGGCTTGTCCACGTTGCAACGGATTGGGCGTGGTGAATGAGGTTGATATTGATAAAGTATTTCCCAATAAAAACCTGTCCATAAAAAAAGGGGGCATTGCTCCATTGGGAGAATATAAAAATACCTGGGTTTTTAATCAGTTGGAGGCCATTGGTTTAAAATATGGTTTCACACTCAATACACCGGTGGGCGAGATTCCTCAAAAGGGAATTGAGGTAATTTTAAACGGCTCAAACGAAACGGTTAATATTAAAAAAGAGTATCTGGGGATTACCTCATCCTATTCCATCTCTTTTGAAGGGCTGCTCAGTTACATCACCCAATATAATCGTGAGGATGCTTCGTTGTCATCCAGAAAATGGGCGGAAAGCTTTATGAATAAGCATGTTTGTCCCGAATGTGGTGGCAGCAGGCTGAAAAAAGAGTCCCTTTATTTCAAAATTGACGGGAAAAACATTGCTGATCTTGCCCAAATGGATCTGGCGGAGCTCAAGCAGTGGCTCAATGGATTGGAAGAGCGCATTAGTGAAAAACAAAAGCTGATTGCCCATGAAATTTTGCGCGAAATCAGAACCCGGCTTGATTTTTTACTCGAGGTGGGGATCGATTACGTGAACCTTAACCGGCCGGCAAAAACTTTGTCGGGAGGCGAATCGCAACGCATCAGGTTGGCCACACAAATTGGTTCGCGACTTACCGGTGTGATGTACATTTTGGATGAACCCAGCATTGGACTGCATCAGCGCGATAACCATAAGTTGATTGAATCGCTCAAAGATTTGCGCGACATCGGGAATTCGGTGATTGTGGTTGAGCACGACAAAGACACCATCCTGGCAGCCGATCATGTGGTGGATATTGGCCCCGGTGCCGGACGCCTGGGAGGCAAAGTGGTGGCACAGGGAAGTCCTGAGAACCTTCTGAAAATGAATACCCTTACCAGCCGCTATCTTAATGGTGAGAAAGTGATTCCCCTTTTGGCCAATCGCCGCAAAGGCAATGGGAAATTTATTGAGTTGAAAGGGGCTACCGGTAACAACCTGAAACAGGTCGACCTTAAATTGCCCCTGGGAAAATTGATTTGTGTGACGGGCGTCTCGGGAAGTGGAAAATCAACCCTCATCAACGAGACTTTATATCCTATTTTAAACCATCATTTTTTTCGAGCTCTGAAAGAGCCGCTCCCATACAAAAGTATTACCGGTTTGCAACATATCGATAAAGTAATCGAGATTGACCAGTCTCCCATTGGTCGCACACCACGCTCAAATCCTGCTACTTATACCAAAGTGTTCGATGAAATCAGGAAGCTGTATGGGCAGTTGCCTGAATCGAAAATAAGAGGGTATAAACCCGGGCGATTCTCCTTTAACGTAAAAGGAGGACGATGCGAAACCTGTAAAGGCGCCGGTGTGCAAACCATTGAAATGAATTTTTTACCCGATGTATATGTGCTGTGTGAAGATTGTCAGGGAAAACGGTATAACCGCGAAACCCTCGAGGTGAGGTATAAAGGCAAGTCAATCAACGATGTGCTGAATATGACCATCCGACTGGCCATCGACTTTTTTGAAAACATTCCGTCCATTGTGAATAAATTGCAAACGCTTATGGATGTGGGTTTAGGGTATTTAACACTGGGTC
>CBETNY010000487.1:0-1873 GCA_965537275.1 uncultured bacterium
TTAAAGAAACGTCTTATATAGAATAAATATAAATAAGTTGTATATTTGCAAAAAAAAGGACATCAATGAAAAAACAGTTTGTAGTGTTAGGTGGAGGCTTTGCGGGTTTGGAAGCCGCCATTAAGTTACGTTCATATGGTCATGAAGTTTGTCTGGTTTCTGACCGTGATTATATGTTTATTTATCCGATATCTATTTGGATACCCACCGGGAAGAAAACCTTTGAGCAGGTAAAACTCAATCTTTTTGACTTGCAGAAAAAGCACGGTTTTGAGGTATTGGTGGATGAGGTAGTTCAATTAAAGGTGGAGGAGCAGCAGGTGGTGTTAAAAAATCAGGTGCTGGAATATCAATATCTTTTTGTGGCCATGGGTATGCATAAGATGCAGGCTCCCGGTCTTGAATATACCCATTCTATTTGTGGAAAGCCCATGGAGTCGCTGGCTATTAAAGAGGAGTTGGAGAAATTGGCTGCTCGCGGTTCCGGTAAGATTGCTGTTGGTTTTGGGAGTAATCCCAAGGATTCAACGGCAACAGCAGTGCGGGGCGGCCCCGCTTTTGAGTTGCTTTTTAACATTAGTCATTTTCTGAAGAAAAGGGGCTTGCTTGATCAATTTGAGCTCCATTTCTTTGCGCCAATGAATGAGCCGGGACGTCGCATGGGTAAAAAACCCTATTCGCAACTGGATGTGTTTTTTAAACATTATCAGGTGAAAAAGCATGTGGGGAAGCCTATACGGCAATTTGAAGAAAAGGCGGTTGTGTTTGATGATGGTACTCGTTTGGAAAGTGATTTGACAATTTTTATTCCTGCCGGTGATGGCCATAAAATAATAAAAAACTCCACGTTACCTTTGAACGGGGCAGGGTTTATTAAAATTAATGAGTTGTGTCGCGTCAAAGGGTTAAAGAATGTGTATGCTATTGGTGATGCTGCTGAAATTGCCGGCCCTAAATGGGCCGCCAAACAGGGTCATATCGCTGAGGTAATGGCCAAAGTGGCTGCCTATAATGCCCATCAGGAGTTTGTGGGAAAGGGAAAAAGAAAAAGTTATTGGGAGGAATTGCACATCATTTGCGTGATGGATTCGGGCGATGGTGCTGCTTTTATAATGAGAACCAACAAGAGAGAACTGATTATTCCCATGCCTATTGTGGGACACTGGCTCAAAAAAGCTTGGGGCTTTTATTTTAAAAACAGTAAATTGAAAAGGATTCCCCAAATACCCGGTATGTGAGTTGGGTTGTGTTTTGCTGAATGAATTTTTTCGTAAAACAGGGGTTGTTCTTTAAAAGAATGATTCTTAATTCTTTAAAAATAATGAAAACGTCTTCTGCTTGTCGCGAAGTTAAGCTTTTTCAGGAGAAAAAATTTTTATTAAAAAAATACTTGCATCTGATAATTTTTTATGCATACATTTGCCCCATGAATAAAATGAAACAAAATACAAATTGGTGGTGGCTCTTTTTTCGTCCTGAATTGACGTGAAGAAGATAGTCACTATTGTTATAATTACAAAAAACGGCTTGTCGATTCTCGGCAAGCCGTTTTTTATTTAATCAGAAATATCATGAAGACAAATCAAATATTGGTAAAAACAAAAACGCTTTTGGCAGACACACTGACACCGGTGGGGTTATACCTGAACTTAAGGGATCAATTTTATCATTCGTTTCTGTTGGAAAGTTCCGATTATCATGGCAACGACAATAAATATTCCTTTGTTTGCCTCGAACCGTTGGCCTCCTTTGTGGCCGAAAAAGATCAAGTCACCTGCAGTGTGGGCACCAACTCAGAAACTGTGGAGCTGAATTCCAAAGGGGAGCTGATCCCCCGGTTTCAGCAATTTATCGATAGCTTTCAGTTGAAGGC
>CBETNY010000488.1:0-1855 GCA_965537275.1 uncultured bacterium
AATGGGCCTCTCAGAAGGTCTGGTGCGTTTCTCAGTGGGGCTCGATCATGATATTGAAAGGAGCTTTGAGCTGATTAAAGAGTGTTTGATTGAATTGAAATATATCTAAACTGATTAGCAACACCATAAGCCACCTGTTCCCCGGGTGGTTTTTTTATATCTTTGCGTATGGCACGAATTGAATTAAAACTTCCCTCAAAATTTATTTTTGAAACGGTTCTTGAAGTCCGTACGGCTGACGTGAATTATGCCGGCCATTTGGGCAACGAATCGGTACTGACGATGGTACAGGAAGCCAGCTTGCGATTTTTGAAAAAACAGGGCTATTCAGAGTTCGATATATTTGGCTTGGGACTGATTCAGGCCGATGCGGTGGTGGTTTATCTGGCACAAGCTTTCCATGGTGATCGCCTGAAAGTTGAAATTGCACTGGCTGATTTTGCCAATGCCTCTTTTGATTTTTTCTATCGCATCACCAACCTTAACAATGGGAAAGAGGTGGCGCGAGTGAAAACACGGATGGTATTTTTCGATTATGAAGGGGGTAAATCGGAAGCCGTGCCTGATGAATTCAGAAAAAAATTTGATCCTAAATATTGATTACATGAGATTTGTTTTGATTTTGTTGATGATGGTCAATGGGTTTACCATGGCCCAGGTGACGTTTGTGGTTGATTCAATTCCGAAGGATACCCCGGCTGATGCCAGGCTTTTTATTGCCGGCGATTTTAACGGCTGGCAGCCGGGTGACAGTCACTTTGAATTGACCAAAGCGGATAATGGCAGCTATTCGATTCAGTTGGAGGCCAAAACCGAAGGCACAAGTATTCAGTATAAGTTTACCCGGGGTAGCTGGGAAACGGTGGAAAAAGGTCCTTCGGGGGAAGAAATTAACAACCGGGTTTTTACGTATGGCAATGGCGATACGGTCATGGTGAAAATTGATAATTGGGCCGACCAGGGTACGGGAAATCCTACCGGCAGCACCGCTGCACAAAATGTGCATATTGTTGATAATCAATTCTATATTCCCCAATTGGATCGACACCGGCGCATTTGGATTTATTTACCTCCTTCGTACGATAGCTCGGAGGTGAATTATCCTGTTTTGTATATGCACGACGGACAAAATCTTTTTGATGTACAAACCTCCTATGCCGGCGAGTGGGAAGTAGATGAAACCCTGAATAAACTGGCCGCAAAAGGGGTTCCTGTGCCCATTGTGGTGGGCATCGATAATGGAGGAGCCTATCGCATTGAAGAGTTAACTCCCTGGAGCAATCCTGCTTACGGTGGTGGAAAAGGCGCGTTGTATATGCGGTTTATCGTAGAAACATTAAAACCTTTTATCGATGCGCATTACCGTACGCTTCCCGACCGAGAGCACACCGCCCTTATGGGCAGTTCGTTGGGCGGATTGATCTCTTTTTATGGTGCGATGAAATATCAGGATGTCTTTTCACGATCAGGAGATTTTTCCCCCTCCTTTTGGTATTCCGATAGCCTGTGGGCTTTTGTGAAAGAGCAGGGAAAACAAGCCGGAATCAGATTCTATATGCTCGCCGGTGGTGACGAGGGAAGCCATACCGTTGAAAATATCCAACGCATGAAAGATAGTTTGATAGCGGTAGGTTTTAATGCTAATGAAGTTTTTACAAAAGTGGTGCCCGGCGGTCAGCACAATGAAAAACTTTGGCGCGAAAATTTTGAAGATGCTTTCCTTTGGCTTTTCAACGATTTGCTAAACGGGATAAAACAAACAAAAATGCACCCAATTGGTGTGTATCCCAACCCGGTTGGTGATGTGCTGAGCATTGATCCGGTGAAAACCGGCGCGGACGATAGCCTGGTGGTT
>CBETNY010000489.1:0-1850 GCA_965537275.1 uncultured bacterium
TGAACTAAATCCATTTCAGGAAAACTGCCTTCTCTATCTATGGGTTTTCAATACTATTTTTTGGAGGGTGTGTTTAAAAGAGCAGATTCTGCTTTGAATACTTTTGAAATGCTATTGATATTTTGAATGGCTTCGTCGACAATTTTTGATCTTTTTGTCGCATGATTTTCGCATTTGATACTTGAACCTGCGCACAATCAAAGTAAAGCTTTCCCATAATCTGTCTATCTTTGCATCAAATCAGTCGCCATGTATAACATTTATTTCCTTAATCAGGTATTGACGCTGGCCGACAAACCTCCGGCCAAAAGCCCCATGGAAAGCAAGTTTTTTTCCGATCCATCGGCACTCACCCAATGGGTGAATCGATGGATAGAAGACGAAAACAAGATCGACACCCTGCTTTACGGATACCCTTCCCAAGAAATGCTTAACCATTTAATAAAACATTTCCATTTTGTAGAAGCTGCCGGAGGAGTGGTACGTAATAAAACAAACAACCTGCTCTTTATCAAACGCTGGGGCATCTGGGACTTACCAAAAGGAAAACGTGAGAAAGGTGAAGAAATAAAAAATTGTGCCCTTCGTGAGGTCAACGAAGAAACGGGAGTTTCCTCCCTACAAATCATCGAGCCATTACCTGTCAGCTATCATTTCTATCAGCATAAGAAAAAAATCGTACTCAAAAAGACCTATTGGTTTTTGATGGAAACCGATTTTAAAGGGACACCGGTTCCGCAGGAGCAAGAGGACATCACCCGGGCTGTATGGCTCGACAAAGCTGCTTGCGAGCAAGCCCTGTCAGAAAGTTACCGGTCGCTTCGCGAAAGCCTGATGAGCAGCATTTGCAAATTGATCTAACAAAAAAAAGCTACGCAATGCGTAGCTTTTTTTTATTGTTTATGAAAATCAGGATTATCCTAAAGCAACCCGTTTGAAATCGGTAACCGTAAGACCTTTATCAACACCCTTCAAATAATCGGCAATCGATTTTTTTGAATCTTTAATAAAAGCCTGGTTTAATAACGTATTTTCTTTGAAAAATTTATTCAATTTTCCCATGGCGATTTTTTCGAGCATGGCTTCAGGTTTACCATCCTGACGGGCCTGTTCTTTACCAATCTCAATCTCGCGTTGAATCATTTCTTCTGAAACACTTTCCTTATCCAGTGCAACAGGAGCCATGGCAGCAATTTGCATCACTACATCGTGACCCGCTTCGTCGTAACCCGCCAGATTCAATCCGGCAATACTTCCGATACGGTTACCGGGATGGGTGTAGGCATAAACAGCTTCGGCTTCAACCACTTCATAGTGACCCAGCTCGATTTTCTCACCAATCACACCGGTTTTTTCAACCACGGCATCAGCCACTGTGCGGCCATCCATATCAAGGGCTTTCAAGCCTTCCACATCTTTGGCACGGTTGGCAATTCCAAGGTCTAATACAGCGGTAACAAAGTCGATAAAGTCTTGGTTTTTAGCCACGAAATCTGTTTCGCAATTAATCATAATTACGGCAGCATATTTTTTATCATCACTTACTTTTGCCAAAACAACACCTTCGCTGGCTTCGCGATCGGCACGTTTAGCAGCCACCTTTTGCCCCTTTTTACGCAGGAAATCAATGGCCTTTTCCATATCGCCTTCGGTTTCGACCAATGCCTTTTTGCAATCCATCATACCGGCACCGGTAGCTTTACGAAGTTCGTTTACTTGTTGTGCAGTTATTTTCATTTCAATTTATTTATTTCAGGTTAGTCATCAGATTTGGAAGCGGCTTTTTTCACCACTTTAGCTTTTTTCTTGACGGCTTTTTCAGCTTCACGATCGGCTTCTTCTTCAGCGAG
>CBETNY010000490.1:0-1846 GCA_965537275.1 uncultured bacterium
TCGCACAGCTTGCGCGGCCTGGTCGATGGTGCTGACGAGGAAGCCTGTTTGTTGGTCGCGGATGAGTTCGGGCATGGAGCCGCGGTTGAAAGCAATGACCGGGGTGCCGCACATCATGGCTTCGGCCACGCTGAGGCCGAAGGGTTCGTCGAAACTGATGGGATGCAACAGGGCGAAGGCTTTGCCCAGCAGGGTGTTGCGTTTTTCGGGGCCCGCATTGCCGACATAGATAATTTGTTGGTCGTCGAGGTTTGGTTTTATTTTTTGGTTGAAATAGGATTCGTCCTGAATGAGGCCGGCAATGATGAGGCGGCGGCCTGTTTTTCGGGCTATTTCGATGGCTTCGAGGGTTCCCTTTTCGGGATGGATACGGCCGAAAAAGAGGAGGTAGTCGTCGGGATTGGGCTCGAAATGAAAATCATCGGGGTTGATACCATTGTACACCGTGGCCACATAATCGAGTTCGGGGCTCCGGTCGGAATGGCTGATGGAGACGTAATAGGTGTTGGCGTTGTATTTTTTGTAAACGGGAATAATTTTGGGGGATGAAAAGCCGTGTATGGTGGTGAGCATGGGGGTTTTTATCAAGCCGGAGTAGGTGAGGGGCAAAAAATCGTAATGGTTGTGCAGCAGGTCGAATTGGTCGGCCATTTCCATAAAATGGGCGATGTGGAGGCATTCGCAAACTTTGGCATCCAGTTCGGGGTGTTCGCCATAGGGTTTATCGCATACTGCTTCGAGTTTGCCGCGGGTGATGGAGTCGGCGGTGGCAAAGAGGGTAACATCATGACCCCGGGCCACCATTCCTTCGGCGATGTTGGAGGCTACCTGTTCCCACGGACCATATTTCCGGGGAGGAGTGCGCCAGCAGGCAGGAGATAAAATGGCAATTTTCATCGGTTTATTATTTTTCTCTTTGTTTGCTAATTTGTGTTTTGTTTTCCAAAACTTCCGGTGACAAAACGTGATTTGATTCATCGAAAGCGTTGGAAAGAAAAACCCGTGGTTGTGCGCTAAAGTAAGGCACGGTTGGGGTGTTTACATGGTCTGTCATTTGATTTCGTTGCTTGATTCGCGTTCGAAAGCAATCAATACCGAGAGGTGTGACAATAAATAGGCAAGCATACTTTCAGCGCCTTGATTCCGGTTTACCCCGTCCTGCTCAAGTCCGTCGCAGCAGCCTTTGGTCTCGAAATCGTAGAGGGGCACGCGGAGGTCGTTTTCACCCATAAACCACATAAACGATTGAATCATTTTCTTTAAATAAGATTCATTGTATCCCAACACTTCATAGGCTGTATTGTAGTAAACCACCATGGCCATGGCATCGATGGGTTGTTGATCGTACTGTGAGCGGGTTTGTCCTTTGCGGTACCAATATTGGTTTCCCACCAGCGAAAGGTGGTCTTCTTTAAAAACAATGCTTTCCAAAAACTGCATACTTTCTTCGGCGACACTCCGGTAGGTTTCGTCTTCTGTTTTTTTGTACACGTGTAGCAGGGAGGCCGGAAGTAATCCGTTATCGTAGGCCAGGATGGGTTCGAACCAATGCCAGTCGTCGGTTTTATGCCGGGCATAGGCTTGTGTCAGTTGATCGGCCAGTTGTTTCATGATGACCACCATTCCTTCGTCGTAAGGAAACCGGTCGAGATAATAACGGATGCCAAAAAGTGTGTTGGCGATGCCGCGAGGGCTGATGAGATTGGTAAATTGTTGAATGCTGTTTTGAAAAAGCGATTTGGCCAGTTGGAAGTAGGCATCGTTGGGTGCATGGGCAATCAGATATCCCAGGGCCCAAATGGTGCGTCCGAAAGCATCTTCGGAGCCATACTCATCAAGAAATTGG
>CBETNY010000491.1:0-1846 GCA_965537275.1 uncultured bacterium
ACGAAAATCCAGATACTTTGATAAACACCGTTTCTCGGCTTTGTTTTGGGCGAAATGAATCTGCTTTTTACTTAAACTATACCCTACTCCTGTGGCGGCATAATGGTCGACCAGATAAAACAAACTTCCTCCCACACCACATCCGGCATCAAAAACATGCATCTTTGGCTTCAGGTGAATCATCTCAGCCATCACGCGGTTGGTATTCATCAATTCATCAATAAATCCGTGGGTTGAAGCGTCTTTCAGACCATAATGAACCGCCATCGCCCTGTCGAGGCGCCACCATGTTTGATAGTGATTGAAGGTTTGGTTATAATAATCGGCAATGTCTGTTTGAGTAACCATAATCGTTTTTAATTAGAGCGAAAGTAAGGAATATTTGCAGCCAATAGGAATTAAACCGCAAGGCTCATCCATTTTTTATATCTTAGTCCTTATTTTTCAAAACATTAATGAACCACCTAATGAGAAAAATTTATTTCCGTTTTATTCGTTACAGCTCGAAAAAGACTGTTCTTTTGAGTTTGTTCGCATTGGAGCTCCTCTTTATGTATGCCTTTCACGGGCTGTTTTCCTTTAGCGTGGAAAAACTTCAGCACCTATCGGGAGGATACGGTATTCCTGATGCTTTGTTTTACTACCGTTTCGACACCCTGCAAACCCTATTTTCACATTATGGCGAAGCGGGTAAAAAAGTGTATCTTCAACTACAGGTCATCGATATGATTTATCCTTTGATTTACTCCACTTTGTTGGCGGGCCTGCTTTATTTACAATTTAGTAAAAGCCGATTGACCTGGGTGATTATCATCCCGCATATAGCCGCCCTGTTCGATTATGCCGAAAACCTTTCCCTTCGGTTTAATCTCATTAGGTTCCCATCCCTGGACCCTGCAGTAGCCGATGCATCGGGAATCTTTACCTGCCTGAAATGGAGTCTTGTTTACCTTTCAATTCTACTTCTTTTAATTGCCTGGTTCAAGCGACTATTTTTCAAAAAACCCCTACCACAAACCTAATTTAACTTTATTTAAGTATTCGTAATGCTTTATTTATCATTCTGTTGCACCAATTAAATAAAATTGGTCGTCAAAAGCTGTGAATTATTAAACAAAATTTCGTATGTTTGTTCTGATTCCAAACAAATTGGAATTTAGGTTACAGCTTGATAATTAGTAAACAATAAGATACGCTCATGGGAAGACCACCAACGAGACCAAAAAAATTAAGAGACGGGTACTACATTGAAGTACGCAATAAAGGGGCAAAAACCGGAATTAAAATTGTTCGCAACACAAAAGAAGAGATGCTTAAAGCCATCAAAGATTACTCAAAAACCAAAGAAGTAGTTATTTTGGGAGAATCGAAAAATGGGAAATGGGTTGAGCCTTCGCACCAAACAGCCAAATAATTTATATTTAACATTCTAAATTGCTTTTATAAACTTCGACTAAGAAACAAGAAGCAAACCCAACAGGTAAACATTTTATTTTCTCAGCTCATCTTCCATTTCATCGATTACTTGTTAATGAACCGCTTTTATTCAAGCGTTTACGCCTTGTCGGGATTTATCCGTTTAAACCTGCTTTTATTCCGGACAAAGACGGATATGCCGATACGATTTTTGTTCCCACAGCCATGTCAAATCTACCCCAGGAAGGCTCAAAAAGGGTTTTGCCTAAATGGGTTACCTTACAATCAGTGAAACTCATCACCAGTAATTTTCCCTTTTTTCTAATCAAAGACAATAAAGTCCCTTCCAGATGGACACCTGATAAAAAATCCAGGGTACAATGTTTTCCTTTCCGGTGCCGGCTTTTGTTAAATCAGCATCCGCCAAATC
>CBETNY010000492.1:0-1837 GCA_965537275.1 uncultured bacterium
TATTTGTCTAACAACCCGGCAAGACCGTTACCCGAAAATTTTGTCTTCTTCAGGGTGTTTTTTTCCGGGTCAATAGAATAATGAAATGAAGTCCGGAAATCAGTATAGGCCAAGCGGGTGTGTTCAAAAACAGCCCGGCTTAAGTCGCAATGCGAAAATACGGCATGACTCAAATCGGCTTCAACAAAATCGACCTCCTCCAGTTTGCAATGCTTAAATGGGGTTCCCTTTAATTTTAATTGGTAAAACGAAGAAAAATCGAGCCTGCAATCTTCAAAAGCGAGCGAAAGCAACAGTGGATTGCAATCGTCAAAACGCAAACCAACGAGTTTACAGTTTTTGAAGGTTACCGTGTTGAAGGCGGTTCCCTTGAGTTGAGCCATGCTCAAATCGCAATCCTCAAAGTGACAATCCATCAATTTTATCTGCGAGAGGTCGCCATTCGAAAAAATACATTCATGAAAGGTGCAATGCTCATATTCACCTTTTGTCAGGGATTTTTCTGCAAAATTTTCTCCCCGGTAGGTTTTGTCTTCAAAGTAGGGTGTGTGCATCGGGTGTTCTTACACGTTAAAACGGATGTGCATGATGTCGCCATCTTCCACCACGTAATTTTTTCCTTCCACATGAAATTTCCCTGCATCTTTCACTGCCTGTTCCGAGCCCAGTGCCACAAAATCGTCGTATTTAATGACTTCGGCACGGATAAAGCCCCGCTCCAAATCGCTGTGAATCACGCCGGCGGCTTGCGGAGCCGTCATGCCCTTACGAATGGTCCATGCCCGGTTTTCGGGTTTGCCAATGGTGAAAAACGATTGCAGGTTTAAAATGTCGTACGCCGCACGCACCAGCTTATTGACTCCCGGTTCGGTCAGTCCGGCATCTTCCAAAAAGGCTTTTTGGTCTTCCGCATCGTCCAATTCGGCAATTTCAGCTTCCAGCTCTCCGGCAATCACCAAAACGGTATGGTCGTCACCCAAATGGGCTTTCACCTTTTCAACATAAGCATTGCCGGTGATGGCCGATGCGTCGTCCACATTACAAACATAAATGACCGGCTTGGCTGTCAGCAGCAACAGGTCGTGCACATAGGCTTCGTCGCCTTCGGCCACAGGCGCACTGCTGGCATTGCCGAAATTTTCGAGGTGATTTTTATACACCGTCAATACTTCAATTCCTTTTTTGGCCTCTTTGTTCCCCGTTTTGGCCAGTTTCTCCATGCGCTGCAGCTTGCGTTCCACCAAATCGAGGTCGCGCACCTGCAGTTCAAAATCAACAATCTCCAGGTCGCGCACCGGGTCCACCGAGCCTTCAATGTGTGGCAGGTTGTCGTCGTCGAAACAGCGCAACACATGAATCAGGGCATCGGTTTGCTGCACATCGGCAAGGAATTTGTTTCCCACGCCTTCACCCTGACTGGCTCCTTTGGCCAGCCCCGGAAGGTCAACAATCTCAACGGTAGCCGGTATCAGCTTGTCGGCCGGCAGCAACTCGTTAATTTTATACAGCCGCGGGTCGGGCACCTCCACCATTCCTTTGTTCGATTTGGTCGCGCTAAACGCATAATTCGAACTTTCGGCCTTGGTGTTCGACATGCAATTAAAAATGGTGGTCTTTCCCGTGTTGGCCAACCCGATAATTCCGCAATTTAAAGCCATGAATTCCCTGTTTTATTTGTTTTTCAAGATGCTAAAAACCCTGTCGCCCCTATCAAAAACCGATGGGTTGACCTGGCAAATTTCAGCGTGCAAAGGTACGTATTATTTTGAAGTTTGGAGTTGGGAGTGTGGAGTGCGCTAGAGTTTGGAGTGCCTGGAGTTGGGAGTGGTTAGAATTT
>CBETNY010000493.1:0-1837 GCA_965537275.1 uncultured bacterium
GTGAGAGGTGCGTCTGTTTGTCTTGTTCGACAGAATTGATTCCCGACACAAGGACGCCCTTGGTTTTGTCTTTGTATGATGCCAGCGAAAAGGTTTCGCACCTTTCTAGTACCCTCGAAATACCGGGAACCTGTTTTATTTTTTTTATGAGTTGGGGTGATGAAAAAAATGACCGTTCAATGGTCTGATTGGCTTGGTAACCGGTGTCGTGGATTTGTAAATATCCGGTTTGGTTTACGCCGGCTTTGATCATTTGACTATACGATCCAAGCTGCATGGAGCGGGTAAAAAGCGCCAGAACAATGGCAATGATCACCGCCGCTGCGGTGAGAAAGGTCCTTCGCCGGTTTCTCCATAAACTTCTCCAGGCTATTTTGATTAATGTTTTCATTCTTTAAAATTTTCGTGGACGAAGATGTTGCATGTTCTGAATAGAGAAAAATCCTTTATTTATTTGCTTTAGGTTAAACTCCTGATGCTGAATATCGATGATGGTTTTGTTGCCGGGTTTTGTGTTGGAAATCATTTCAAGATGGGATGGAAGCATCCGGCCTCCCATCCATTTTAACCGGCTGGCTATTTCGGTCTTTATCAGTTTGTCATGGTCGTCATAAAATTCCATTTTTAATGTGTTGAAATTTTTTCTGGCAATCCAGATAACGATTTTCCCCCAGACCACGGCCGCTTCCGGCAATGGTTTGAGTTCGATTTTCCAACAGTTGAATCCCCCGAAATGTTCTTCGCCCGTAATCCGGTGGGTGTAGTCGGTGATGATGCTGTTTTGTTTCATCAAATCGTTGTTGGTAAAATCGGAACCCATCCACGACTGCATCATCATGGAGGGTGGGATTTTTATTCTGCGGTTTATGGCCGGGATATAGTTCCACATATCTTTACCGTATTTTAAAAATACCTGCCCCTTGTCGCGTGCCGGCGCTGTGACCAGCGAAAGGTAATACGTATCGCCTAACGACCAGTTTTGCATGGTGATGGTACGTTGCCAGGTGGGCCTGACAATGCTCATTTGCATCACGCTGAAACTGCTTTTTCCCAAAAAAAGGTGGTACGATTTGTTGACCAGCTCCTTGGCGGTCATTTGCTGGGCTTTTGCAGGGACGTTTAGTAGCAGCATCGCTACCAGCAAGAACCCCAGGGTTTTGAATGAATGTGTTTTCATATCGATTAAATCAATTTTTCTATAATTATTTCTCTGATTTCTTTAAATGGGTAATGTTCCGGATCGAAAAGACTGTCTAAACCAATTCCATCCAAAATGGCACCTAGCAGGTATCCGTATGCAATCGGATTTTTGACGCCTTTTTCTTCATAATATCCTGCAATAGCTTCGATAAAAGATCCTATAACTTTAAAGATTTCATCTTTTACAAGCACAATTACAGCCGGTTGTGAAATGACGGCAATGTAGAGTTTCCAGTAGTCACCGTTTTGTTGGATCAAATTAAGATTTTTATCCAGCAGTTCTATCATCCTCTCACGGGTTATCTTTTGGGTAAAATCAAAATCCATTTCTTTGACAATGGCCTCTATTCCCGCCATCACGATTTCTTTTACGAGCTCTTCTTTGCTTTTAAAATAATTATAGACAAGCCCTTTGGAAACGCCTGCTTTTTTTGCAATGCTGCTGATAGAGGTCCCCGCAAAACCATTGTTGGCAAAAAGCTCCATGGCAGCCTCTGTCAATTCCGCTTTTCGCAATTGTCTGATCTTTTCGAATTGTTCACTTGTTTTTGGTGCCATAATTATTTTGACTGAACGGTCGGTCAAAGGTAATATAAAATTTTTAAAAACTGAGGGTAAATTGATTATTTTTTTGGAG
>CBETNY010000494.1:0-1836 GCA_965537275.1 uncultured bacterium
ATGGGCTATGGCGAGGACACCATGAAGTTGGTGAGTTATGATGTTGCCAATAAAAGTCTGAAAGAAATTTCCACCTATAGTTCTTCTTCCTGGCCCGGAGATGGCAAATACAGCTATAATGTAAGCGGGTGTTTTTTCACAGCGGTAAATGACACCACCGTCCTTTTCAGTCTCGGGAAATTTAAACAGGTAGGGAATGATGAACACCATGACGAAGGACGCGATTTCTATTCGTACAATCCGCAAACAGAGCAAGTGGGGAAACTTCTCAATATTCCTCCTCCGCTCAGAGTGCTCCCTTATGGCCCGTTTACCCAAACCAAAAACGGACGGTTGCTCTGTCCCCAAAAAAATAATTTTCTCGAAGTACATCTTGCCGATTCAACTTACTCATTTGTAACCCCTTTTGATTACGGTTATCTTGCAGACGGCAAAATGGCCCTCGCCACCGACACCACTTTGGTGGGGTTACACACATACTCCGGCAACAGTTCCCTGTTTGAGTATGATTTTAAGAACGATACGCTGTTGAAACAGTATGATCTCGGTGGGAAAAGTACTTTCTACAATTTTGTGAAAATGGGCGATTCTCTCTTTTTCTCTTTGGATTTTTCCAATAGATGGCCTAAAATCATGGTTTATCATCCCAATGGCAAGGCCCCGAAAAAGGTTTATGAGCAATCGGAATATTATCAAAACCCGATACAATTTCTTGTCGCTACAGTCGATACAGATTCATTTTTGTCTTTTGGCAGTGGATTGTCTTATTATTATCCTGAGAAAAAAGCTTATGTTTCTGTTGTCAGGTTTGGCGGAAATGGTTCCTATTGGAGTTACAAATACGGAGCCACGCCTGTTTCCGATTTGATGTTGGCTTCCAATGGCAAACTCTATGGATTGACAATTAATGGTGGGTACGGATCGTATGGTCATGGAGATGGTGTTTTGTTCGAGATGGATCCGCTAACCAAAAACTATCAGGTACTGGTTAATTTTACCGGCAAAAACGGTGGTTTTGGTGACAGGGACAGTTACGGGACGCATTATGGAAAAGGGCAAAACAACCTTGTTGAAGTGAATCAAAAAATTTACGGAACAACTTACACCAACGGCGATTATGAAGGGAAACATGCCGGCCCGGGTTATGGAACAATCTTTACTTACGATATCAGCCGCAACTATGATAACTTCAGGAAAATTTTTGATTTTAATGATTCAACGGATGCCTCGGCCGGTCGGTTGCTGATGTCGGGATTGACTTTAGGCGCGAATGGCAAACTTTATGGCACCACTTCCAATGGCGGTAATTCGTTTTATGGAAAAGGTGTTTTGTATGAGATAGACCCTGAAAATAACGATTCCTTCCGGGTGGTGTTGAAATTACCGGATTCTGTTTTGCGTCCGTCGGATAATTTGGTGCTGGCCGATAATGGAAAACTGTATGGCCTGGCAACCGGATCTGAAGTTAACTCTGATCCAACAAAATGGGCCATTCGCGAATATGATGTGGACCACGATACTTTTACCGATATATACCGTTCGGTGGAGGAATTCGAATACAATTATTCCCAGTTTGTTTATCATAACAACAAATTGTATGGCGTAGTGAAACGCGGCAGCAATGGTGGTTATCTTTTTGAATTTGACCTCACAACCCGTAAACTTTCGCAACGGGTCATCTTCCCGACGAATGGCAGCAAAGGTTTGTATCCGGTAGGAAACCTTACCTTTAGTTCAACCGGTACATTGTGGGGATATACGACCGATCGCATGATCTACGAATACAACCCGGCCGACACTTCCCTTACCGCACATTTCCGGTTTTCCGAATCCATT
>CBETNY010000495.1:0-1835 GCA_965537275.1 uncultured bacterium
TTTTCTTTTATCCCTCCCGCCAATTTTCATAAGTTTGCTGTCTGAAAAAAATAGAGGGACAATGAAGCATAAAGTAGGAATTCGTTACGAAGATAAATATTTGATGGAGAAGCGTGTGCCCTTGGTGCCCACGCATGTGAAACAGTTGGTTGAACAGGGCATCGAAGTTCAGGTGGTGCCTTCTGAAAAGCGAGTTTTTAAAGATGAGGAGTATCAGGCAGCCGGTGCCAGATTGATGAGTGAACCCCTCGATGCGGATGTAATCCTCGGCGTAAAAGAAATGCCCATCGGCTATTTCAACCCCAAAAAAACGTATATTTTCTTTAGTCATACCATTAAAGGACAAGTGTATAACATGCCTTTGCTGAAGGATATGATGGAAAGTAAAATTAATCTCATTGATTATGAGCGAATTGTGGATGAGCAGGGGAGAAGGTTAATCTTTTTTGGTCGTTTTGCCGGTTTGGCCGGGATGATTAATTCGCTGTGGTCGTTGGGTGAACGGATGGAACGTAAAGGAATCAATACACCTTTTCTGAAATTGAAACAAACCCACACATATCATTCGCTGGAAGAAGCAAAAGCTGTGGTGGCGGAAGTGGGTCGTGAAATTGAAAAAAATGGGCTTCCCAAAGAGTTGCAACCCCTGGTCGTGGGTATTACCGGTTATGGTAATGTTTCAAAAGGAGCACAGGAAATCCTTGCGCTTTTACCTGTAAAGGAAATAAAACCTGCTGATTTGCTTGCCTTGCGACAGCAGACAAACCTGCCCGACAATGTGGTTTATAAAGTGGTTTTTAAAGAGGAACATTTGGCTGTTCCAAAAGAGGCGGGCAAAGATTTTGATTTGCAGGAATATTATCAGCATCCCGAAAGGTTTACGGGAGTCTTTGAGCAATATCTGCCCCATTTGAATGTGTTAATGAATTGCATGTATTGGGACGACCGCTATCCACGGATTGTGACCAAAGATTTCCTTGAAAATGCCTGGAAAAACGGAGGACTGCCTCTTGAAGTTATTGGTGACGTTACCTGCGACCCGGACGGATCAGTAGAGATTACCCACAAAGGGACCGCCATTGAAGATCCGGTATTTGTTTATAACCCGCTTGAGCGGAAAGCTAAAATGGGATTTGACGGTGATGGAATCCTGGTGATGGCGGTGGATATTCTGCCCAGCGAATTGCCTCGCGAATCGTCTCAGGCTTTTAGTGATGCCTTGATTCGTTTTCTGCCCGATTTGTTGAAAACCGATTTTGAAGTCCCTTTTGAAGCTTTAAATATGCCCGCTCCATTGAAAAGTGCCTTGATATTGCATCACGGCCGTTTAACACCCGATTATCAATATTTAAAAGACCATCTTTAAAAAATAATCCATTGAAACGAGCCATAAAGGTGAATCACACAAGTGGTTGGCTGGCAGGGCGCGTTCCATCTGACCTAAAAAATTAAAAACAGATGAAGAAAATCTTAGTTTTGGGCGCCGGTTTATCCACTTACAGCCTGATTGAATACCTTTTGAAACATGCCGAAGAATTCGATTGGCAAATTATTGTTGCCGATATCAACGAACAAATGGCGCGTGACAAAGTAAACGGACATCCCCGGGGCGCTTCCAAAGTGTTTGACATAAACGATGATACCGAAAGTTGGCGAACCATTGCCGATGTGGATATTGTCATTAGTATGTTGCCTGCTTTTATGCACCATTTGGTGGCGAAAAAGTGTATCGACTTGCGTAAGCCCATGCTCACCGCCTCTTATGTTACCGAAGAGATCAAAGCCTACGATGAGGTTGCCAGGAAAGCGGGTGTTCCCATCCTGATGGAGCTTGG
>CBETNY010000496.1:0-1831 GCA_965537275.1 uncultured bacterium
TTATTGCCAAAGCCGATTTGAATAAACCGGAACTGATGAATACCATTGGTGAATACCTGGCACCGGAGGACTCGCTAAAGCTGAAATCCATCTATTGGCTCATTGCCAATATGGATGGAAATTATACGGTATTTTATAGCGTACGTGACTCTTTAGACCGTACCTATACTTTTTCTCCTACCCGATATGCTAACTATCTTGAATTGAAGCACTATTGGGATTCTACCGAACAGCGAGTGGGAAATCTGGTGTATCATGCCGACAGTTTTTTAGTTGATTACCGTTCCTTAAAAGCCAATTTTCTTATTGAAAACCTGGAGGATGCCTGGCGGATGGCTCATTCTGCATGGGCAAAGGCTTACGATTTGAATACCTTTTGCCGTTGGATATTGCCCTATCGCTGTGCCAATGAGCCGGTAGAAGCTTTTCGCAAACATTTTTTAAACAAATATGGTGATTCACTCCGCGCATCACATCCCACCAGCGCCCTGGATGCGGCATTGTATCTTAACAGACTGGTTAATCGTGAATTAACCTACAAAGACGTTTATAACAAGGAGGCTAATATTCAAAGCATTGGTCAGTTAGAACATTCGGGAGCGGGAAATTTTTGGGATATTAACGTTTACAAAGTGAAGGTGTTGCGTAGCTTTGGACTGGCAGCTACACTGGATTATACCCCTTTTTTGGCCGATACCAATTTTGGTTATGTGTGGACGACAGTCATTTTGCCTGACCATTCGGAATTCATGCTGGAATATCCACAACGTGTGGCGCACCTGACTGCACCGGGTAGGGTGGCAAAAATTTACCGGCGTTCATTCGAGAGAGATTCCACAAGCCTTTATGCCATAAAAGACATCCGGCAAACCACACCGCCCTTTCTTGGACATTTTTATTATCAGGATATAAGCAATCAGATTCCAAACGCCACGGTTTATCTCGATTATTTTCCCGGACAACCTTATGCTTACCTGGCGGTATTTAACGATGGTGAGTGGCATCCTGTTTCGTGGGCAATTCCCAATACCGATAAGGGGACGGTGTTTAAGATGATGGGAACCCATGTGGTATATTTACCGGTTGGTTTAAAGAAAAAGGCTTTGCTTCGACTTCAAAGTCCTTTTATTTTGGATGATTCGGGTACAAAATATTGGTTGAATGCCGATTTCTCACGGGAAGTAACGGCCCAAATTATCCATACAGCACCCCTTGGATGGATGCATCCCAATGAAAATTATACGCTTTTTGTGTGGAAAGGAAACTGGGTTCCTCTTTATCATTTAAAAGGAAATCGGCGGGGTTATTCTGTGCCCGTCCCGGTGAATGGCCTTTTTCTGCTCACAAACGAAGATATTGATTTCAGTGAAAGAATTTTTGTTTGCGATGCGGACGGTAACCAGGTGTTTTACTAAACCCGCAAAGTGCTAATAGATCACGTTGCTTTGATACTCGCTTTGTTTGGTGCTTGAAGGATGAGGTTGGTATTTTCCCACCGCTGTTTTCATTTCCTTGGTCAGTTTGATGCGCATGCCATGGCTATAGGCTACTACGAAAGCATCAAAAACACCCCGGCTTCTAATTTTTTTGCTGTGAGCCAAGGCATCCTGGTAACGGTCGAACGATCCGGTTGAATAACGGTACAGGCCGTCCTGGTAGTTTTCCAGAACAGGGTAATCCAGATGATATTTTGACTGAAGGCTTTCGGGATGAGGCAACCGGGTCGATTTGGCTAAAATTTGCACCCTGAATTCAAAATCGCGGAAAGCAGTCCCCGAATAGGTTTTTGTATTGCCCGGTGATGCCGGAGGATTTATGCGCATGACATCCA
>CBETNY010000497.1:0-1830 GCA_965537275.1 uncultured bacterium
AGGATACTGTTCAAATTGATGGTTTCGGGCAGTTAAACCCGGAAAAAATTCACAATCTGGCCGGAAAATATGTGGTAAATTATGGTACGCCATTCGATTTGGATGATGTAGTCGACAGTGCCGGAATTGATGTTGATAGTATCTGCTTTGTGCGTATTGTTGATGTGGTAGGCGATTTGCATGATGATTTTGCGCGCTACGATTCGCAAGGGCATAAAATCAATGACCCGTGGCCATCGCCTTACTGGAGCGGCGGTTTCGATCTGGATGCCGTGGGGGTTATGCATCAAAAAGATGATGTAACCGGACTTCCGGTGTTTGAACATCCGGAAGAAAGTTTCAGGGTCTATCCCAATCCGGCAAACGCTATTGTCAACGTGCGTTTTGTGAAAAGTAACGAATTTAAGACTTTTAACATGAATCTGCTTAATCTTTCCGGACAAACACTGATCTCATCTTCAGGAAAACAGCTTAATGTGTCAGGCATTCCCAACGGACTCTATATTTTGAAAATGAGTGCCGGTAAAAATATACAATTCAAAAAGGTTCTCATCAGACATTAGAATATTCTAAATTAACGATTTTTCGAAGAAGATAACATTGACCAATTGACAATTAAATATCAGATATCCAATGCGTAGGCATGCTCAAATCAGGGGTAAATGGCTTGCCGGGAGATGGCTTCACTGTGTTCGCAACGACGATGGTTTGCATTATCCGGTGAATTTCCACATTTCGATAAGCAAAACTTATTTTTGGTATTTGTTGTTTAAAAATTGGAAAGTAAACCTTACACTGTTTTTCCTTTTTCTCAGCGCTGTGGCGTTTCCCCAGATGCTTCCCGATACGCTTTCGATTCCCGAAGTGGAAATTCATACTGCTAAAAAATTAAAGACTGCCGGTTTACAGGTTGAAAAGGTCGATTCGTTGGTGATGATGCGTGAAGCCGATGTTTCGTTGTCGGATTTGCTAAACGCGCACAGCACGGTTTTTATTAAAAGTGAGGGCAGGGGAGCGTTGGCAACGGCTTCTTTTCGTGGAACGGATGCTTCGCATACGGCAGTTTACTGGAATGGCATCAGCCTGAACTCGCCCATGCTGGGACAGGTTGACTTTTCACAAATCCCGGTTTCCCTGATGAACAGCATTAGTCTGCACCCGGGAGCTTCGTCAATTGTTGACGGGAGTGGTAGCCTGGGGGGAAGTATCCTCCTGAATACTGCATTGAATTGGAAAAAGCAGTTGGGCATAAAAGTCATGTCAGCTTTTGGGAGCTATCTGACTTTTAATAATTATTTGAAACTTAGTGTCGGAACAGCGCGTTTTCAGTCATCCACGCAAGTGTATTCAAACCGGTCAAAAAACGACTTCCCTTTTTACAACAAAAACATTGCTGACATTGATCCGGTAACGGGTGCTTATATTTATCCGCTGCAGAAAAATAAATTTGCCAATTATCAGCTTTCGGGGGTGATGCAGTCGTTTGCCTACCGGTTTAAAAAACAATATTTGCTACAACTTCACTATTGGTTCCAAAATTCATCACGTTCGCTGCCGCGACTGAACACTTATGAAGGCGATGATTATGCCAACCGCAGCAGGCAACACTCTCTGGCGCACCGGGCTGTCCTTCATTTGATCCGTTTCGGAAAAAAAAGCCGTATAGAATGGAATGCCGGCCTGGTGGCTGAAAATATGGATTATCGCGTACAAAACCTGATCCTGGGAAAAGATTATTATAATGCTGTTTATTCTGTTTCAAAATCGTTAAGTAGTTATAATAAATTGAGTTATGAGTATCATGTCGGTACACATGCCCTGCTGAAAGCG
>CBETNY010000498.1:0-1827 GCA_965537275.1 uncultured bacterium
AAAAGGCATAAACCTTGGAGTTGCCATTCCCGGGACTTTTCCCGGCGAGCTTGCCTCAAGCAGAGCGCATTATGGCCGGTGGCTCGAAAAACTCAGCGAAATCGGCTTCAATGTAATACGTACGTACACGCTGAATTTTCCGCGTTTCTATCAGGTACTCGATTCTTTTAACCTGACACACCCTAAGCATCCTGTCTATTTGTTGCAGGGCATCTGGCTTGAGGAAGAGTTGGAAGGTTATAACAACGATTTATATTATTTATCGGATTTCATGGATCAGCAAATCAAAGAGACCATCGACTGTGTGCATGGAAATCGGGTTATTCAACAGCGGGTTGGAAAAGCCTATGGCACTTTTGATGCCGATGTTTCACCATGGGTGCTTGGATATATTGTGGGGCGCGAAGTACATCCTATTGAAGTTTCCACGACAAATACCAATCACCCGACGGACACCGTGTTTTCCGGCGAAGCACTCTCCATGCCCAAAGGTTCTCCTACCGAAACGTGGGTTACCCAAAGATTGAATACGGCTGTGGTTTACGAAAGGAAGAGTTATAAGACCGAACGTCCGGTTAGCTTTTCAAGTTGGCCGACGCTGGATCCACTGCACCACCCTTCGGAAACTGGCAATTCCCAAGAAGATAGCAATACGCTCGATTTGGAAAATATGGATGTTTCCAAAGCCCCTGCCGGTTTCTTTATCAGTTACCATGCTTATCCCTATTATCCAAATTTCATTAGCAAAGACTCCCTTTATCTTACCTATCACGATTATTTAGGACCCAATGGTTATCTTGGATATCTGACCGATTTAAAAAATCATTATGCCCGTTTTCCTTTGATTATTGCAGAAACCGGAACCCCTTCGAGCTGGGGATCAGCGCATTATTCCAATAGTGGAATGAACCACGGCGGAATGGATGAGGTGCAGGAAGGGTTAAATTTTATTCGAATCATGGATAATATACAAGCTTCAGGATGTGGCGGAGGTATTGAATTTGAAATGATTGATGAATGGTTTAAACGAACATGGATCACCGATTTAATGGACTTTAATCCTTACAGGCGTATTTTATGGCATAACATCACGGCTGCAGAACAGAATTTCGGCATCATTAAATTTGTAAAAGACACTGTCCAAATGGCTCAAATAGCTGATTTCGGCCAGGAAAAACCCATTACAAAACTATCCGCAGCAGCCGATTTTGATTTCCTCCATTTGCAACTAAACCTTAAATATCCATTAACAAATACAGATACCTTATGGATTGCTTTAGACACCTATGCCGACACTTTGGGTGAATCGATATTACCTACCGGTGATACGGTGAAGAATCGTGCGGAATTTGCATTGCGTATCACAAATTACTCTGCAGAACTTTATGTTACCAGAGCCTACGACCTTTACGGAAATTGGTTCTATAATGTTGCAGCGCCCGATCAATTGTTTCATTCTATAGCCACCAATGGCGCTCCATGGGATATAGTTCGTTGGAAAAACAGTACTAAACATCCTAAAATTCAATATATCGGAGATTTAAAGGTAAGGCGTTCGGAAGTTAGCCCTTCCAGTATGGATGCCGTTGTGGTGAGCGACAGCACCATCATGGTTCGATTACCATGGACACTTATTAATTTTTCTGATCCCAGCGGTATGCGGGTAATCCATGATTTTAAAGAAATTCCCGGAACCCAGGACACGGTTTCTGATGGAATTGCCATCAGCCTGGTGCATAACCAGGTGATGGAAACAGCTCCGGGACGCTTTAGCTGGACAAAATGGAACCGGGTAAGAAACATTGTGGAAAAAGATAAAGCATGCGT
>CBETNY010000499.1:0-1825 GCA_965537275.1 uncultured bacterium
TCCTCTTAATTACCATCATCATTGGAATAGGGGCATGGTGGTATTTAAGCCATGTGGGTTTTGTCTATACCGATGATGCTTACATCGACGCCAACAAACTGAATATCAGCACACAAATACCTGGCAGGATTATCCATCTTTATGCCGGTGAGGGTGATCAGGTAAAAAAGGGGGATTTGCTGGTACAGCTGGATTCCAGTGATTATATCGCGCGCCTTCAGCAAGCAAAATCGAACATGAAGTCGGCTTTACTGGCTATTGATCTGGCAAAGGTGAGACTTGAACAGGCACAGATAAATTTTGACAGGGCTAAAATTCAGTATCGGCAAAAAATCATTCCAAAAGCCAAATTCGATAATCTAAAAAAAACGTATGAGGCAGCCAAAGTACAGCTTAAATTAAACCGGGCTAAAATTCCCGTCATCAAGGCATCCTTGCACACCATTAAAACCACCTTGGGGCATACTAAAGTATTTGTGCCCATGAGTGGTATTATTGCCAAACGATGGGTGTTGGCAGGCGATGTGGTTGCACCCGGACAAGCTGTGTTTACTCTTTTTGAACAGGGCAATTCGTGGGTAACGGCCATGCTTGAAGAAACGGATATCGACAGGATTAGCATTGGTGATACCGTAAATATTCATGTGGATGCTTATCCCGATACAAAATTTAAAGGACGGATATTTGAAATTGGTAGTACCACCGCTTCTCAATTTTCATTGATTCCACCCGACAATGCTTCAGGGAATTTCACCAAAATCACCCAACGTATTCCGGTAAAAATCAGTATTGAACAAATTGATCGCGGAAAAGCGAAAAAAAAGAAGTTGTTACCGGGAATGTCGGTCGAAATTAAATTAAAAGCCGATAAAAATGAGCATGGAAAACAATCCTGATTTGCATTGGCAGCACCAGGAAGGCCAGCCTAACAAGTGGTTGGTTCTGGTGAGTGTGATGATTGGTACTTTTATGGCTGTCCTGGATTCAACCATTGTAAGTGTTGCTTTCCCGAAAATGATGGCCACTTTTGGTGTGAGTGTGGATCAGATTGAGTGGGTAATGACCGCATATTTATTGGCATTTGCAGTCATCTTACCCTCTTCGGGATGGATTGCCGACCGATTTGGATACAAATTAACCTATATGATGGGATTGACCTTGTTTACTGTGGGTTCATTGCTATGCAGTGCCTCCTGGAACGAAAATATACTCATCACTTTCCGAGTGATTCAAGGGGCCGGGGCAGGGCTTCTGATGCCGGTTGGGATGGCCATCGTTACCCGCACCTTTCCCCCGAAGCAACGAGGGGTAGCCTTAGGATTTTGGGGAATTGCCGCTGCGGCATCGGTTTCGTTGGGCCCGCTTTTTGGTGGTTACCTTGTAGATAATTTTTCTTGGCATTCCATTTTTGACGTGAACATCCCGGTGGGTATTATAGGAATTATTGTGGTGGGTATTATTCAACAAGAGTATAAAAGTAAAATCGTAAAAGGTTTTGATTTACCAGGGTTTATCAGTATGACTATTGCACTGACAGCCCTGCTGCTGGCATTTTCAACAGGAAACTCCTCATGGAACACAGGGGGATGGACATCCAATTTTATCCTCTCATGCTTTTTTGTTTCAGCACTTTCTTTTGTAGTCTTTTTCATCATCGAACTCAATTCTTCACAACCCATCATTAATTTACAATTACTGAAGAATTACAACTTTGGCATGTCTGCTTTTATCATGTTTGTTTTTGGTGTTGCATTTTTCGGAAATGCCTTCTTGCTCCCCATTTATTTGCAAAATTCTCTGGGATACACCGCATTACAAGCCGGCA
>CBETNY010000500.1:0-1822 GCA_965537275.1 uncultured bacterium
GAGGTCGGCATAGGCTGTATTAATGCGGGTTTGAGTGGCCTTGTCGTGTAGAATTTTATCCAATTCCATAGCCAACCGGTCAGTGGTGAAATCTTGTTGCAGCAATTCGGTAACGATGGCTTCATCCATGATGAGGTTCACCAACGAAAAGTATTGGATCTTTACCATAAGCTTTCCGATGGCATACGTCAAGGGACTGGTTTTGTAAACCACTACCTGAGGGGTTCCCAGTAGTGCGGTTTCGAGGGTGGCAGTGCCTGAAGTAACCAATGCTGCTGATGCATGCCGAAGCAGGGCATGGGTTTGATCAAAAACAATTTTTACATTTTTGTCTTTCCAATGATAGGCTTCACGCGATACGGCCGTCATGCCGGCCACCACAAACTGATAATCAGGAAACCTTGGCGCCACGTTTAATAAGGCAGGAAGCATCTTTTTTATTTCCTGCATTCTGCTTCCGGGCAAAACAGCCACCATGGGTTTTTTATCCAGTTGATTGATTTCCAAAAAGTTTTCTTTGGCGATTTTCTTTTCTTCTTCCAGTTCGTCAAGCAAGGGATGTCCTGCAAAATCGACCTGAACACCAAAACGGGCATAAAATGCCTGCTCGAAAGGGAGAATAACAACCATCCGGTCCACATATTTTTTAATGATTTGAACACGCGACTGTTTCCAGGCCCAGACCGTTGGTGAGATATAAAAAGTTACCTTGAATCCCTGTTGATGGGCATATTTGGCCATGCGCAGGTTAAAACCCGGATAGTCTATCAAGATGAGTTGATCGGGTTGATATTGAAGCAAATCCTCTTTGCAGAAAGCCTTATTTTTTAAAATCGTTCCCAGATTGGCAATGACCTCAGCAATACCCATAAAAGCCAATTCGCGATAGTGCTTAACCAATTCGGCTCCGGCGGCTTGCATTTTGTCGCCGCCCCATGCCCTGAATTGTGCTTCATGATCGAGCTTACGTATGGCTTTGATTAAATTTGCGCCATGTAAATCGCCCGAGGCTTCTCCTGCAATAAGGTAATATTTCATTCCGTGTAGATGGTTAATAAAGTGATTTAAAAATCAAATATACAGCGATTATCATTAAGAGGATGGCCAATACGCGTTTGACTTTTTTTTCGGATAGTCTCAAAGAGATTCTCGAGCCAATTTGGCCTCCTATAAAAACGACGATTCCTAAAATGAGGGTGGACCCCCATTGGAGGTTGGTGTGAATCAAATGTCCGGTTAAACCCAATAATCCGGTGAGGCTGACCATTAAAGCCGAGGTGGCGATAGCAATTTTTGCAGGAATGCCAAACCATAAAATCATGATGGGAATTTTAAAAACACCGCCTGCAATTCCCATTAATCCTGATAGATAGCCGATGGTAAATGTGAGCGGGATAATGAGCGGCAGTGACAGGGTGTAGTGGTAACCGTTAAAATGCCGGCTCCATTGTCCAAAACCGGGATTCAAAACGGGATGACTTTTGGCCTCTTTTTTCGACTGCAGGGTAAAATAGGCTGCAATCAACAGCAAGATTCCCAGCCCTGCTTTCAGTATCTGCGGATGAAAATGAATGGAGTGGGCGCCTCCGGCAAAGGCACCAATATCGGTGAAGGTTTCCAGCACCAACGCCAGCTTCCAATCCACCATCTTTGCTTTTCTGTAACGTAAAAATGCTGAAAATCCGGTGACGGTAATTAAAAATAAACTGGTAGTGGCTGCTGCCTGAAAATTATATCCCAGAAAAAGAAAGAGCGGAACATAAAAAATCCCTCCGCCAACTCCCACCATGCTTAAAAGGATGCTGATAAGTAAGAAGACAAA
>CBETNY010000501.1:0-1820 GCA_965537275.1 uncultured bacterium
ATTAGAAGGCATAGAAAAAACAGCCTGAAAATCAGCGAATGGAAGAGGGTTTGGTAGATTGCAGCCGCCGGCAGAAGCAAAAAAAATCCGGCCATGAGCCGGATTTAAAATAAGTTGAGTGGGGTTATCCGTTCATCGACATGAGGAATTCCTCATTGGTCTTGGTAAATTTCATCTTATCTTTCAAGAACTCCATCGCTTCGATGGGATTCATATCGGCCAAATGGTTTCTTAAAATCCAGATGCGTTGCAGCACATTTTTATCAAGCAACAAGTCTTCGCGACGTGTACTGGATGAAACAATATCGATGGCCGGGAAAATTCTTTTGTTCGATAACTTACGATCCAACTGAAGTTCCATGTTCCCTGTTCCTTTAAACTCCTCAAAAATAACTTCATCCATTTTTGAGCCGGTATCTACCAATGCGGTAGCCAAAATGGTTAATGAACCTCCATTCTCAATTTGACGGGCGGCACCAAAGAAGCGTTTTGGCTTTTGCAGGGCATTGGCTTCCACACCTCCCGAAAGTACTTTTCCGGATGCCGGAGATACCGTGTTGTAAGCCCTTGCCAAACGCGTGATGGAATCGAGCAAAATCACCACATCATGACCACTTTCTGTCATTCGTTTTGCTTTTTCAAGCACCAGGTTGGCAATTTTCACATGCTTTTCGGCCGGTTCATCAAAAGTGGAGGCAATCACTTCGGCATTTACACTTCGTGCCATATCGGTAACCTCTTCCGGACGCTCGTCAATTAAAAGAATAATCAGATATACTTCGGGATGGTTATAGGCGATGGCATTGGCCACTTCTTTTAATAAAACGGTTTTTCCGGTTTTGGGTTGCGATACAATTAATCCGCGCTGCCCTTTTCCAATGGGACAAAACATATCCATAATACGGGTCGAAATCGACTCTTTTGGATGGCCGGTCAGTCGGAATTTTTTTTCCGGGAATAAAGGCGTTAAATAATCAAAAGGAATACGATCGCGAATCTCCTCAGGTGTTTTTCCGTTGATGGAGATTACTTTAATAATGGGGAAATATTTTTCACCTTCCTTTGGCGGGCGAATGGTTCCTTTTACCGTATCACCGGTTTTTAAGCCAAAAAGTTTGATTTGCGACTGGGAAACGTAAATATCGTCGGGCGAATTTAAGTAATTATAATCGGAGGAGCGTAAAAAGCCATATCCATCAGGCATAATTTCCAGTACTCCTTCCGACTCGATAATCCCATCCAGTTCGAAACTGTATTCTGGTCGCTTAACGGGTTCGGGCCGTTTAACAGGCTCGGGCCGGTTTTTACGTTGCTGTTGCTTTGTTGGTTGTTGTTGTTGTTGAACTGGTTTGTTTTGTTCTTTAGAAGGTGTATTTACTTTTGGCTCGGAAACCTCTTTTGCTGTATTTGTTGAAGGGGCATTTTCTTTCTTTTTACGGGATGTGGAACGGTCAGACCCGTCTTGTTTGCGGGCTTCATACTGTTCAACATGTGATTTGTGTTGTTTTCCTGATTTTTGTTGTTCCGGTTTCTCCGGTTGTTTACCATTTTCCTTTGCCTGTTGTTTGTTGGTTTGCTGTGCCTGTTCTTGTTTGTTTTCAACAGGCTTCTCAACGGTACCGCTATTTTTTTGGTCATCTTTAGCAGCCATCATCTCTTTGTTGCTTGAGGCGATGGGTGTGGCTTGTCGACGTGGGCGACCCCGCCTTCCCGAACTTGCTTTTTGTGCGGCAGCCTGCTCGGCTTTGGCTTCATCGCTTTTCTCGGGTGAATTTTGTTTAGGGAAAGCAGATTCCTGTTTTGTGGATTTTGAATCTTTG
>CBETNY010000502.1:0-1816 GCA_965537275.1 uncultured bacterium
GCCTTTCCATCTACTTTCAGGTTGATGGTTTGTTGATGACAGTGTAAAACACCTTTCTTCTTTGGGCTTGTAAATGATGCCAGCGTAAAAACCAGCAGCAATCCTAATATTCCTTTTTTCATATTTTAAAATATATTTTCTCCAACAACAATTATTTTACAAAATTCGAACTCCATTCTATTTAAAAAAAATCTTTTATACCAGACGCGCCCACTTTCAGACAAAAGGGGCAAATGGCCCGACCAAACGCATCTAATTGATACGGCCCAGGGCACGGGTGAGCTCATCTTTGTACGAGCTTCCCACAGCCAGCCATTTTCCGGAAATAATTACCCTGTTTTTTTCAACGGAATCAATTTTTGAAACCGAAACAATAAAGGAACGATGAATCCGCACAAACCGGTCTGCAGGTAATTTTTCAACCATCTTTTGCATTGAGATCAACGTCAGCACGAACTTATCTTTCATCACAATCTTCACATAATCTTTCATTCCTTCAATGTATAAAATGTCATCATAAGCCACCTTTACGATTTTATTTCCGTCTTTCACAAACATAAAATCGCGGTTGGATTGACCGGCCGGGGCCTGCCCTTCTTTTTTTTGATGAAAGACTGAATAGGCTTTGTTGGCTGCTTTTAAAAATCGTTCAAACGAAAACGGTTTTACCAAATAATCCACGGCATCCAAATCGAATCCTTCCACAGCATAATTACTGTAGGCTGTTGTAAAAATCAGCAAAGGCTTGTAAGTCAACGATTCATACAACTGAATACCCGTCAAATCAGGCATTTGAATATCCAGAAAGATCAAATCGATGGTGTCCTTTTGCAACGCATTGAGTGCTTCATAGGCATTTTTACAGCTGGCCGACACTTCTAAAAAAGGCACTTTCGCGGCAAAAGCCTCCAACACTTCACGTGCCAGCGGTTCATCATCAACAATTACACATTTCATCACGACTTTAAATTCAGTTGTAAATTCACGGTAAAAATACCGTTCTTTTCTTCATAATCCAGTTTGTACCGGTCACCATAATGCAAATCGAGGCGTTTTTTCACATTTGACAGGCCGATGCCCGACACCCTGTCCTTTTGCCGGGCTACCGAAACACGGTTTAGCATGCTGAAATTTAACCGGTTTTGTTTTACTTCAAGTCGAATACGAATATCAGCCCCCTCCGAATCCACACCGTGCTTAAAAGCATTTTCCAGAAAAGGAATAAACAACATGGGCTCTATTTGTTTTCCCGCTACTTCTCCTTTTACATCAAACTCAATAACCGCATCTTTTGCCAGCCGGAGCTTTTGCAAAGCAATATAATTTTTCAGATAGTCCACCTCTTTACTCAAATCGACACGCTCTTTTTCCGATTCGTACAACATATGACGCATTAAATCGGACAACTGCAAAATGGCATCAGGTGTTTTATCTGATTTTTTGATGGCCAGTGCATAAATACCGTTCAACGAGTTAAACAAAAAATGCGGGTTTACCTGTGATTTCAAAAATGAAAGTTCCGAAACCAGTTTCTGCTTTTCCATTTCCTTGCTTTGCTTTTCCTGGATGTACCACTCCCCGGTTTCGCGCATTACCGTGCTGATAAAAAAGCCAATGAGCACCACCACCACGGTCCCCATATTTTCAGCCTGACGGCGGCGTTCCATCCGATGCTGCATGTGAATACGTTGTTCGCGGGACGAGTAAGTTCGGACAGGCAGGTATTTGTGCCGCACTTCCTGCATGATGAAATCATTCGTGTAATAGGTAAAGATTAACCCGAAGATAAGGGCCAAAGCAAAAAGTAATTGCTTTT
>CBETNY010000503.1:0-1797 GCA_965537275.1 uncultured bacterium
CACCATAGCCAAACCGTTGTACGCAATTCAAATAATGCTATTTTTGAAATGAATGATTTTTTAACCGGACAGAGTTTAGATTACACTCCCTTACACTCCCAAGAATAATTTAATTTTAAACAAGTTTATCTAAAATCCGGTTGGTTTAATTTTGGACAATCGTTGCCGATTTTAAACTGTAGCTGGTGGTTTCGCCTTTATACACCTTCATCCATTTGACCAACCCTTTGTTTGGTGCCATGTAAAACTCGTAACGGGCCGAATCGGCATCGGTTTCCGGACGTATTACCTGGCTGTGATACACATCGTTGTAGGTTTGGTTGCCCGCAGTAAAACTGCCCAATACTTCCAGGTTGGTATAAAGCCCCTCTTGTCCGCCAAGGCGTTGTTGTTCGCCAATTTTATATCCCGGAGCAAAAGCCAATATAAAGTTGCCGTCGTCCCAAAAAATGCGGTACAAATCGTTCGATTCAACACCTTGTTCCGGTGTGGGGCCGGCCGAAATTAAACTTTTGCTCAGATGAAGGGTGTTGGTGTCGTAAAATATTTCGACGGCATCGTAGCTGTATGCTTCCGAAAATTGATCTTTGATGTGAAAACCGATGTATGAATTGAGTTCTTTTACCTTAATTTCGTATGTCTCGCCACTCTGGTCATTTTGATAAGTCCATTGGGTGCCCACATTGAACAAACAGTAGGTTTTGAACAATTGTGAAACATGATAGTAGGGCGTATTATCGGTTGGCGTAACATTACAGGATCCCAACAGGAGGCTGAATCCTGCTAAAGCTATCAATATGAATGCTTTCAAATTCTTGTAAATGCTTTTGATTTTGGTGCTCATTTTTTTGATTTGATTTTTATTTATTTTTACAAAATTAAGCGATAATTTTTGATATGTCAGGAAATACTTTTGGAAATATTTTACGAATTACAAGTTTTGGCGAATCGCATGGAAAGGCGATTGGAGGAATAATAGAAGGATTTCCCGCCGGTTTGAAAATTGACCTTGATGAGGTACAGGCCGAACTCAATCGTCGCAGGCCGGGACAATCAAAATGGGTGAGTCCGCGGCAGGAAGCCGACCGGCTGGAGATTCTCTCGGGCGTTTTTGAAGGCAAAACACTGGGCACTCCCATTGCATTCGTTATTTGGAACAAAGACCAGCATTCGGCCGATTATGATCATCTGGCACAAGCTTTTCGTCCTTCTCATGCTGATTATACCTATGAGAAAAAATATGGCCTGCGCGATTATCGTGGTGGCGGGCGCTCTTCGGCGCGTGAGACCATTGCCCGCGTAGTGGCCGGTGCCTTTGCCAAACTGCTGCTCAAACAGGTGGGCATCGAAGTGAGGGCCTATGTAAAACAGTTGGGAACCGTCGAAATGAAAGCGCAACCCGATTGGGATCAATTGGCCCATACCGACCAATCACCGCTGCGATGCCCCGATTTAAAGGTCTCCGAAAAAATGCAGCATCTCATTGAAAAAACCGCTGCTGAGGGCGATACCCTGGGGGGTAAAATTGCTTGCCTCATTAAAGGGGCTCCCGTAGGATTGGGCGAACCTGTTTTTGATAAGTTGCATGCTGATTTGGGAAAAGCCATGCTGAGTATCAATGCGGTAAAAGGTTTTGAAATTGGATCGGGATTTTCATCGGTGCAGATGACCGGTTCGCAACACAACGATTTGTTTGTGAAGGATGAAGCGGGGCTTTCTACCAAAACCAATTTCTCCGGTGGTATACAGGGAGGCATCTCCAATGGAAATGATATTTACTTTAATGTGGCCTTTAAA
>CBETNY010000504.1:0-1796 GCA_965537275.1 uncultured bacterium
CAATGTCGGCAGGCGCCGCAAAAGCCGGGGACAGTCTCCTTTTAAACCAAAAAGCTCGGGGATAGTCCCGGTTTTGCTCACCGCAGTACACTTCATAAAGAGGTGCCGAATAGTTATGTCGAATGATTTAATGAGCCATGGTGAGAAACAAACCGGCAGCCACTACCGTCCCGATAACTCCGGCGACATTCGGTCCCATGGCATGCATGAGCAGAAAATTGCGCGGGTCTTCCTGGGCGCCAACCGTCTGCACCACCCTGGCAGCCATGGGAACCGCGGATACCCCGGCAGCCCCAATCATGGGGTTTATTTTTTCTTTGGAAAAAACATTCATCAGCTTAGCCAGCATAATACCGCCAATGGTACTGAAAGCAAAGGCTACCAGCCCCATGACAAAAACCAGCAATGCTTTCGGGGTCAGAAAATTCTCCGCATTCATGGTACCACCAACCGCCACCCCCAAAAAAATGGTGACAATATTCATCAATTCATTCTGCGCCGTGGAGGACAACCGTTCAACAACCTTGGACTCACGGAAAAAATTCCCGAGCATAAACATGGCCATCAAGGGCGCCGAGGCCGGCACAAAGAGACAAATCAGCAGACAGGTTATCAAGGGAAAGATAATTTTTTGCCTGCCGCTCACCGGCTTCAATTGCCGCATGCGGATAAGGCGTTCTTTTTTGGTGGTAAGCAGGCGGATGATCGGTGGCTGGATTATCGGCACCATGGCCATATAGGAATATGCCGCCACCGCCGTTGCTCCCAAGAGATGCGGTGCCAGAGATACCGTCGTAAAAATGGTGGTCGGCCCATCGGCACCACCGATAATCCCGATTGAACAGGCTTCCGGAATTGAAAAACCCATAGCCAGGGCGGCAAAAAAAGCTACATAAACACCAAATTGCGCCGCAGCTCCCAAAAGCAGAGTCTTGGGATTCGCAATCAGGGGGCCAAAATCAGTCATGGCTCCCAGTCCGAGAAAAATCAGCGGCGGAATAATCTCCCATTCCAAGCCATAATGATAAAACACCCCAAGGATACCATGGGCTTCCATCAGATGAGTTAGGGGCAGATTAACCACGAAAATGCCAAACCCTATGGGAAGCAGCAGCAGGGGTTCATATTTTTTCTTGATGGCAAGATAAATCAGGATAAAGGCCACCAGCCACATGATTATATTACCAAAAGTTAAATGATAAATGCCGGTTGACAACAACAACGTATGGAGCAAAGATTCCATTACCTACCTCAATAGATGCAATAAAGGGATTTTTCAGACAATTCTGTTTTTCTTAATGTGGCTATTTCTTTCCTTGGGGCGCAGGATGACTGCTTAAAATGCTGGTAGTAATTTTCAGAGAAATTACCAATATTCCCAAAACCAGAAACACACATGAAAAACCTATTCCGAAAATGCGCAACGCCAAAAACCATTTTTCCATCTTTCCACCTCACATTCAGACTATACTTTTGCCCGTCCATTTAGCATTATCCCATGGGAGACACAAGCAATTTTTACCATACCAGCCCTAAATCATTATGATCACAAAATTGCAACAAACATGCCATAAAATGCCATTTGCCATTCACTCTTCATCTATACAAATCCCTTTTCAACACCAAATCACTGCTTGAAACAAGCGATCATAAAGTTAAACTATTGTTTATTCACTATTTCTTCACATATTTTACCCATATCCAGCTTCAATGATCATAGACTTCAAGGACGAAAGCCTGATTTCCAACACAAACATTTAGATATCCTCATTAAGGTATGTCTTATTTCTTAACTC
>CBETNY010000505.1:0-1767 GCA_965537275.1 uncultured bacterium
CTTACATAAGTCTGAACCTGCGCCAGTGAGCCTTTCCGGTTTCGCTGGTTCACCAAATCCTGCGGAAACACACAACCATGCACATCACTGGTTTCAATAATTTTGAGATGGATATCCGCTTTTGTAATTCCGTTTTGTGCCGGGAGGTTTGCCGAAATAAAAATCAGGATTAACAGAAGAACTTTTTTCATGCTTAGAAATTTTGAAGGCAAAGGTAAGAAGGTTTAGTAAACGTTGGACGTTAAGAAGCATTAATAACTATTAGTGAAACCGTTGGATTTTTGTTCCGAGCGGACGAACCAGATTAAGAGTGAGACTGTCGTTTTTTTTGGTCCGAGCGGACGCTCGAACCAGTTTAGGTCGGTTTTTTTGGGTCCGAGCGGATGCTCGAACCAGATTAGTTTTAGGACTTATACTATTTCCCCGTTTGCGTGGGATCCATTACACGGCCTATGAAAAGGATAGAGCCGGTGGTATTTTCCTTGATGGCAAACAGGAAAGGGTGGTCAAAGGAAATCACTTCTCCCGGACCGGCAGAGGTAACTCCAACAGCGACAAAAGTGGCAGCAGCGGCCGTGGTGCCTTCTTCATTAACTTCAACATAAGTTTTTTGTTTGACCCTCGAAATGGATAATTCTACTCCGGAATTAATCTTTGTAAAATCGGCACTATCGGTAAAAGCAATTCCCAGTCCCAACTTAATAAGATCGTTTTTCATCGGACGTGCATATTCGAACTTAAATTTAGGTAAATTGATGGTCATTTTTGCCGGGCCGCCCATATTTTCCATCCAGTTTTGCCAATTCTCTTGTGTGAGCGCATTTTCAAGTTCAGCCAAAGTCTTGCCTTCGTTGGGCAGCATCAAAAACATGCTGAAATTTCCGCGGCCATAAGGCAACTCCACCGCCGTAAACAAATCACTGTTGTAAAAACCCATTTCGGTTTCCTGTGACATGGTGGGCACCTGTTTTACATCACCATTGGATAGATGAAAAGGCTTATTTTCAGTATTAGCTGTTTTAAATTCAGATTTCCAGTCACCTTTAAAATACAGGGCATTAATCAGGAACATGATATCTGTGGATTTGATATTATCCACGATTGAAGGAATTTTGTGGTCGGTTTGATTGTCCACCCAATTATTAATGGTGTTTTTACTGTTTGGATTCGTAAAGTCGAGGGCGGCCACCTCGGCATGGTAATACTTTTTATTGGTATTGATGAAATCGTCTTCAACCTGAAATGTGTTGCGATACCAAATGGAATTGGCAATTTTCATCTTCACCAATTTATCCACCGAAACAAGGGCATCACACAAATCGAGCATGGATTGATTAATCTCAGTCGTCGTAAGTCCGTTCAGATGAAACGTGTTTTCAAAAGCAGTTTTTGTGTTACCCGCTGCGCCGTTGTACGTCATGGCCAGAGCCAGTGTTGCACTGAGCGGTGAAATCATTACATTTTTGGTGCTGTCTTCATTGGCCAGCACGGTTTGGAAGAGTTCAAGGCCAAATTGGTTGTTGTTGTGGATCAACTGCTGTGTTTTGTTGTTGACAACAATTTGTTCGGGTTCGGTAGGAAGTTTGGATTTTTGGCAAGATGCACCAACGAAAAGGAACAAAGTCAGGATAGAGAGGGTAAATGTTTTCATGACTAGATTTTTTTAAAGATGAAACAAGTCAGATAGTTGCAACTTTTATGCCAGAAAAAAAGCCGCTCAAAGCGGCTTTTTTAAAAAGATGATTAGTCTAATTCATGAACTACCAA
>CBETNY010000506.1:0-1765 GCA_965537275.1 uncultured bacterium
CTAAAACACCTTTTGCAAATACAACAAGAACAACAGAAAACGGCAAAAAAAACTGTCGACTTCTCCGAAATAAATTATAAAGCCGGGCTCATCACCAATCTGGAGGTTTTAACTGCCCAGCAGGAGCTTACCAAAGTAAGTATGGAGATGGAAGCTTCACGACTGGATTATCTGATGAACCTCATCGAATTTTATATCAGCACAAACCATGTGGATAAAATTAAAGCGTTGGCAACGCCCGAAAGTGGCGCTTTTTCGAATAAAAAAACACTGTTAAAATGAAAGTTCGTTTTCTTATTGTCATTTTTCTTTCCGGCCTGATGGCAGTTTCGTGTACATCAACCCCGGACAAAACCAAACCGGCCCCCAAACCTGTTCTCAAAGTCAAAACAGCCCGGGTTTCCAGGGCTGATATGATGGATACCGTTCAAATTTACGGGGAAGTAAAACTACGGCAGGTCGTGCGCCTGGCCTCTCAGTTTGAAGGACGACTTTCCGGGTTTTCGCTTCTTAAAGGCGACCATGTTAAAAAAGGAGAAGCCCTGGGAAAAATTATTCCGCCCATGCGTGAGGCCCTTTTGCAGAGTATGGGCAACTTAACACCTGCCCAAAAACAATTGGTAGCCCAAGAGGTAAAAGAAATTCCTCTATACAGCCCCATCGAAGGTGTGATACTTGAACTCAATCAACATACCGGTGATGTCGTTCAAAAGGGACAACCCATTGTCCGTATTGCCGACCCGCTGCACTTGGATATCTATGGTGACCTTCCTGTTCAATATCTTCGCGGGATAAAAAAATCGGATAGAATGCAGGTTCATTTTATCAATTTACCACATCGCGATTTATTGCTTCCCATCAGTGCTTTCGGAGGAGAAGTCGATGCCGACAAACAAACCGTCAGTCTCCGGTTGGCACTCGACAACAGCTCCTGCCAATTTAAGCCGGGAATGCAGGTGATTTTGCGCTTTCCCGGTATTTTTCATAAAAACGCCATGGTGGTTCCCCGTGCCGCCCTGCTGGAAGAAGAGGGGGTTTACAGCGTTTTTGTTATTCATGATAATAAAGCAGAAAAGCGAACCATTCAAATTGGCATTCGAAACAAAAAACAGGTGGAAATTCTGTCGGGTTTAAATCCCGGTGAAACGGTTGCCACCGAAAAAGCCTATTCGCTCACTGATGGAATGGAGGTAATCAAACAATGAAGCAGCTCTCGCGATTTGCCGTAGAAAACAAAAGGGCCATGATTTTTTCAGCCCTGTTGCTTTCGCTCATTGGTGGATATTTAATTTACCGGATTCCACAAGGGGTATTCCCCGATGCAGCCTTTCCGCGTATTGCCGTGATAGTAGATTATGGACTGGCGCCCATGAAAGAAATGGAAATGCAGGTTGCCAAACCCATCGAAGAGGCCATGATGATGGTAGAGGGTGTACGCACGGTACGTGCTTCCATCAGCCGGGGTTCGGCCGAAATTAATGTGGATTTTCAATGGAATCAGGATATGTTCCGTGCCTATCAACTGGTACAGGCACAAGTGAGCGGCATTCAAAACAAACTACCGCCGGGTGTAACCATTGAGGTGCGTCGTTTTACCACCAGCACCTATCCTGTTGCCGGCTATGCCATCACCTCCGACAAGTTAAACCTGATGCAATTACGCGATTTAGCCGTCTTTACAATTCGCCCGCAATTGGCCAGTATTCCGGGGATCTATAACATTGAGGTGATGGGAGGGCATCAACGCGAATATTGGGTGAACCTG
>CBETNY010000507.1:0-1758 GCA_965537275.1 uncultured bacterium
GCTCGTGGCCTACACATTTTACACAAATCAATCCCGATTTGAACATGCCAATACTATCACCCAAGAAGCCACAGGCATGAAACCACCGGGAACCATCGAATCATTTACGCTCATAAAAACCTAATTATCTGAGCTTTGTAAATTTTCTTTAAAAAATGTTTTTTTTATAAAAAATACTTTTACTTTTGCCCCCAACAACAAGACATAAAAAAATGAACATTAAATGGCATCATCATCATTTTCATATTCCACCTCAGGTGAATAGATGATGATATGTCCAAATCATAAATAAAAGTCTAACCCATCTGAGAAAATCGGATGGGTTTTTTTGTTTACTGCCCGCCGGTTTTCTCAGTGTAACAGAAAAAAAAAAACAGATGAAACGATTAAAAATTGCTATTCAAAAGTCAGGGCGTTTAAACGAAGGATCCCTGAAATTATTGAAAGATTGCGGTATCTTTATCGACAACGGCAAAGATCAGCTTAAAGCACCGGCAAGGAATTTTCCGCTGGAGCTCCTTTTTTTGAGGAATTCGGACATTCCCCAATACGTGGAAGATGGCATCGCCGATGCTGCCATTATCGGTGAGAACATTTTGATTGAGAAGCCAAAAGCCGTCAAAATTGTCCGGAAACTTGGATTTGCCCGTTGTCGCCTGTCGCTGGCCGTACCAAAAAATGTCGATTACCAGGGCACTCAATACTTTGAAGGAAAGAGGATTGCCACCTCCTATCCCAACACCATCAAAAATTATTTCAAGCAGAAAAATGTCCAATGCGAGGTACATGAAATTTCCGGATCGGTTGAAATTGCTCCCAACATTGGTCTGGCCGATGGAATATGCGATATTGTCAGCTCGGGAAGCACTTTGTTTAAAAATGGTTTGAAAGAGGTGGAAACCTTTCTAAAATCAGAAGCCGTTTTGATACAATCCGACAAAATTGAGCCGGAGGTCAAACAAATATTAGATCGCCTGGTTTTTAGAATCAGAGCCGTACTGGAAGCCAAGAACAACAAATATATTTTGATGAATGTGCCCAACGAAAAAATCGATGAAGTGTCCAGCTTGCTTCCCGTCTTAAAAAGTCCCACCGTTTTACCCCTTGCCCTGGAAGGCTGGAGTTCGTTGCACACGGTGATAAAGGAAGATACCTTTTGGGAAGTCATCGACCGGTTGAAAGCCGCCGGCGCCGAAGGCATCCTGGTACTCCCTATTGAAAAAATGATCATTTAATGGTATTATCATGAGAATTTACAAAAACATACCCCCCGAGCGTTGGCCCGAGTTGTGTCAACGGCCCAAACTCAATACCACCAACCTTCAACTTATTGTTGATGAAGTATTCGCGCGTGTTAAAGCAGAAGGCGATGAAGCAGTAAAATATTATTCTGCCAAATTTGATGGTTTTGCACCCAATCCGCTTACCGTGAGTGCAGACGAATGGAAGGAAGGGATCGCCGGTGTACCCGACGATTTGAAGACAGCCATCCTTCAGGCGAAAAAAAATATTGAGCTGTTTCACCAAGCGCAGGCCAAAACCACCATCGAGGTAGAAACAAGCCCCGGCGTAAAATGTTGGCAGGAATCGCGTGCCATACAAAAAGTAGGACTTTACATACCGGGTGGTACGGCACCCCTGTTTTCAACGGTTCTCATGCTGGCAATTCCTGCTAAAATAGCCGGTTGCGAAGAGATCATTTTATGTACACCCCCTGATAAAAACGGGAAAATTTCCGCTCCCATCCTGTATGCAGCA
>CBETNY010000508.1:0-1758 GCA_965537275.1 uncultured bacterium
GCAAAACTTTAGTCATTAAGTTGTTTAAAATTAGATGTCAAATGAAGATAAGATGTAAGGATGGAGAAAGAAAACTGCCGGCATTTCAAGATGATTTCTGTTTTTTTGCTTTGCGGCTTCCTTCGTAAAGCTCAAACTTAATGAACTTGCTCTCAATTTGGCCGTTGAAAAGTGTGATTTTTTTGGAAGGCCTCAGTCCGACAAATTTAGCTGCAGCCGGGTTTCCGGTAATCATCCAGGCTTCGTAACCCTTAAATTTGGTTTTCAGCACATCACCAATCATCTTATACAAAGCAATAATATCCTTTTCCTCAAGACGTTCGCCATAGGGAGGGTTAAACAACAACATCCCCTTCCACTTTCGGGGATTCATCTTCTCGAAGGGTTTGTTAATTAAAGTAACATCCAATTGCAGACCTGCATTTTTCAGGTTCGAACGTGCAATATTGAAGGCTTTAAATGACTGGTCGGATGCAATTATGGGATGGTCGTATTCAGAAATCCGGTTGTTGGCCTCTTCTTTAATATCATGCCAAAGGTCGTGATCGAAATCCTGCCAGTTTTCAAACGCAAAATGCTTGCGATAGTATCCTGCCGGAATATTTAAGGCTTCCATGGCCGCTTCGATGGGAATGGTTCCCGATCCGCACATGGGATCCATAAAATCACCATCCTTTTTCCATCCGCTGAGCTTAATCAACCCGGCAGCCAACACCTCATTGATGGGGGCTTTATCGGTGGCTACCCTGTATCCCCTTTTGTGTAACGAAGCACCCGAACTATCCAGCGATATTGTGCACTTTTCGCGGTTGATGTGCACATCCACATAAATGGTAGGATTTTCTTTGTCCACATAGGGCCGCTTGCCCAGCTTATCGCGAAACTGATCCACAATGGCATCCTTGGTTTTTAAGGCAACATAAAGCGAATGCGTCATCGACGATTGCGAAATTGTTGCATTTACCATAAAGGTTTGCCGAAGGCCGAAAACCTGCGTCCAGTCGATGCGCTTCACTTTTTCATAAAGCTCTTTTTCGTTACGAACCGTAAAAACGCCAATGGGTTTCAAAATGCGCAAAGCCGTACGACACAAATAGTTGGCTTTATAAATGATTTCTTTGTTGCCTCTAAATAAAACCACTCGTTTTCCGGTTTGTACCTCTTTGGCCCCCAGGGCCTTTAGCTCGTCGGCCAGCACCTCCTCCAGACCGGAAATGGTTTTAGCCGTAAGGTCCATTCCCTGTTCGTAAGTTTTCAAATTTTCCATTGCCGCAAAAGTAGTAAAAAGAAAGGGCAACAAATCAAAGACTTAATGAATATGCCGGCAATTAATAAAACAGTAATATTGGCTGACAGGCCAATCAAAATCAATGAGCCATCCGGTCAACGGTTTTCGGCGCCCAAACATAAACAGAGTGCCTGCCACCGGTTTTCAAAAACAACAGCTGACTCACTTCGCCCTGTTCATCTTTTTTGGCATATAAACCCAACTGACGTTTTCCTCCTACACTGAAAAGATTTTCAAAATTTTGATCGGCAACCTGCTGCAAAAGGTGATGATAAAGGGCACTGTTTTCGCGAACATTCCCCGAATCGGCATCAAATGTCATCACATACACTTCCTGAATACCATCCAGGTATCGCATCATCCTTGACATACTTTTTGGACCATCCGACAGTGAATCGGAGCGAACAATTTTTAAATCGAAACCCGGCTGATGGGCATAATGCTGAAAGGTGCTACCCATATCTGAGCTG
>CBETNY010000509.1:0-1752 GCA_965537275.1 uncultured bacterium
GGCCGGAATGTGTGTATAGCCCTTTTCTTTAAAATAGTTAAGACTTAAGCTTTTGGGCGAAGGTCCACTGGAGTTTAATCCATATAATTTTTGAGTTTTGGCATCCCAAACAATGGCAAACAGATCGCCGCCCATGCCGCTGCCCGTGGGTTCCATCAAACCGAGCGCCGCGTCCGCAGCAATGGCTGCATCAATGGCTGTTCCGCCTTTTTTCAGAATATCCAGTGCAATTTGTGTAGCCAATGGTTGACTGGTACAGGCCATACCGTGCCGGGCAATCACTTCCGAACGGGTAGCGAGGTTCAGGCTGCTTACCCTGTCCTGTGCAAAAAGGCTTCCCGCCAAAAAGAGCAAGACAACCAGTGAATAGAATTTCTTTTTCATTTGATTAGTTTTTGTTGAGACTGTCAAGAATTTTACGGGTAATCATTTTAATTTCATCTTCAGTAATGGTCAGCGGTGGAGCAATGCGAAAGCTGTTGGGGTTAAACAAAAAACGGTCAATGATTAAATGGTTCTTAAACATGGCGGCCACTACCCTATCAGTCGTTTTACCGTCCACCAATTCCACAGCCAGCATTAAACCAATTTGCCTGATTTCTTTCACCAAAGGATGTCCTTCGAGGTATTTTGCAAATAAACGGCCTTTGGAATTGGCTTCATGAGCCAGTTTATCGCGCAAAATCACATTCAGGCTGGCCAATGAAGCAGCACAACTCACCGGATGACCGCCAAAAGTAGTGATGTGCCCCAGTTCGGGATGATGCGTCAACAAATGCATATTTTCATGAGAAGAGACAAAAGCCCCGATGGGCATTCCACCGCCCATGGCCTTTGCCAGGCAAAGAATATCGGGGACTACGTTGAAATGCTCAAAAGCAAAAAGCTTACCCGTACGGCCAAAACCCATTTGAACTTCATCAAAAATCAATATGGCACCGGTTTCATCACAGCGTTCACGCAAGGCACGAATGTATGACTTATCGGGAATAAGAATTCCTGCTTCCGCCTGAATAGGTTCGATAAGTACACAAGCTGTTTTTTCGGTAATTTGAGCCAATTCGTCCAACACATTAAAATTCAGAAAACGCACATCGGGCAATAACGGGTAAAAAGCATATTTCATCTCCTCATTGCCCAGCATACTCATCGCACCATGGGTATGACCGTGATAGGCGTTGTTAAAAGCAATCATTTCCGTTCGTCCGGTGATGCGCTTTGCCAGCTTTAAAGCCCCTTCGATGGCTTCGCTTCCCGAATTCACAAAATAAACCGAATCGAGGCTTTCGGGCATATTTTCGGCCATACGGCCGGCCAACTGCACCTGTGGCGACTGAATATATTTTCCATAAACCATCAGGTGCATGTATTTTTTAATCTGCTTTTCGACAGCTTCCACCACTTCAGGATGCAAATGTCCCACATTGCTGACCGATACGCCCGACACCAGGTCGACGTATTCGGTACCCAAATCGTCATACACATAAATGCCATTGGCACGCACAATTTCCAATGCATCAGGCACCTCCGAGGGCAATGCCAGGTTGCGATAAAACAATTCGCGATTGGTTAGTAACATGATTTCTTTTTTTTTCAAAAATAGGAAAAGTAGGCGGATTGTGAATCAACACTGAATATTCTTCAAATACAAGTGTTTTTTCCATCCGCAGCCAAGCCTCAGGATGTTGTCACCCATCGCCAGTCGGACGCGGAGCCCGTGCGTGGCGACTCGTGATGAAGCTTCACGAACCG
>CBETNY010000510.1:0-1740 GCA_965537275.1 uncultured bacterium
TACGGTTAATCGTCCGGAAATAGTTCAAATTAATCTTTCTTTCAATGGAAAAAACAGATAAACTTTATTTGCTGTGGACCAGCGGTGAAAAAATCACCTTCCACGAAATGATTTTCTTATATGCTTTGAACGGGATGAAGCATCATTGGTGGGATAAGATTACAATTATTATTTGGGGGGCTTCGGCTCAACTGGTTGAAACCGATCAGGAGGTCAGAAATAAATTAAAAGTATTGTTTGATGCCGGTGTGCAAATTTCAGCCTGTAAGGGTTGTACCGATAATCTAAAGGTTACGGATTTGCTTGAAAAGCTGGGTGTTGAAGTCAAATATTGGGGTGTTCCGCTCACAGAGTTGCTCCATGCCGACGAAAAGATATTGACAATTTAATGTAATGGTTCTCTGTCCCATGCGGTGGATTTTTCATTAGGCCTTTTTTTTCGCTTCATTGGTTTATTCTGATTCAATTTTCTCGTGTGCCGGCCATTCAAGCGCCACGGTTTTTAAAAAATTTGATTTTAAGGGGGATCTTGTATACCTTTGGGGTATTCAAAATCGATATACCATGAAAGCTAAGAATGTCATTCAAAGTTTGATGTCAATAGCGGGTATCGAAATTAATGGTAACCGGCCATTTGATGTCCAAATTCATGATGAGCGAACCTATCAACGTTGGCTCGCTGAGGCCGAGATGGGGCTGGGTGAATCCTATATGGACGGCTGGTGGGATTGCGATGCGCTCGACCAATTGATCAACAAAATATTGCTTGCTCATCTCGATCAAAAAATAAAAAGAAACTTCCGCACCGCTCTGTTTGTTTTGTCAACCAAAATCTTTAACCTGCAAACAAAATCAAAGGCTACCGTTGTTGGTAAAAGGCATTATGACCTGGGAAATGAACTTTTTAGCCGGATGCTCGATCCGTATATGAACTACTCATGCGGCTATTGGCAAAAAGCCAGTCATTTAAATAATGCACAATTAGCCAAGCTTGATTTGATTTGTCGAAAAATGCACTTGAAACCGGGGATGAAAGTGCTTGACCTGGGGTGTGGATGGGGCGGATTTGCCAAATATGCCGCTCAAAATTATGGTGTGGAGGTGGTGGGTGTGACCATTTCGAAAAATCAGGCCCAGTTTGCTAAAACCTTTTGCAAAGGGCTTCCCATCGAAATACACCTCATGGATTATCGTGATGTAACAGGAAATTTCGATGCAGTGGTTTCCATTGGCTTTTTCGAACATGTGGGGTACAAAAATTATGGAACCTACATGAAAGTGGTGGACCGGTGTTTGAAAGAGGAAGGAATTTCGTTGCTGCATACCATTGGAAATAATACCAGCTTAACTTATGTGAATGGCTGGACCAATAAATATATTTTTCCTTATGGCATGATTCCCTCAATGGCTCAAATTGCCAAAGCCGCCGAACCCTTTTTTGTGATTGAAGACGTTCATAATTTCGGTCCTGATTATGATAAAACGCTGATGGCCTGGTATGCCAATTTTGAAAAAGCGTGGCCCGATTTAAAAGGCCAATACGATGAACGTTTTTACAGAATGTGGCGTTATTATTTATTGAGTAGTGCCGGTGGATTTCGTTCGCGATTTAATCAATTGTGGCAGTTTGTCATGACCAAACCGGGAAGGAAGCAGCCTGAAACGCGCTTTTCAAATAAATCATCCGTTTTGCCGGATGGGGGACAAAGCGGTTAAACAAATAAAACATCAGATTAAAAA
>CBETNY010000511.1:0-1738 GCA_965537275.1 uncultured bacterium
TTGCCCGTGGTGTGGTCGGATAATTACATTTCGTTATTGCCTCACGAAAAGCGGACTTTAACTGCTGAGATAAAAGATTTTTATCTAAAGGAGAAGGTCCCTGCATTAAAAATTGATGCCTATAATAAGGTAAAAATGCTCCCTCAAAGTCATTGATAACGTCCAATAAATAGAAGCTGTATGGATTTTTGATGGGAGCAAGATGTCGTTCATACGGAACCTAGGTCTGTTTTTTTACTCTCCGGAGTGTGGCGACGCTGGCTATAAGATGATCTGTCCATGGCAGAAAACTTGATGTCAAGGGTGCATTCATTTAAGTATAAACAGATAAAACCAAATCTTGTCTTCTGAAGATTTTCGGGAAAACAAGATGTAAAAACATATAAATCAATGGATAACAAAATCATCAACCCATGAAAAAAAATACAGTTGTAGTGAGCCTCATTATGCTTACTTTTTTTGTCATCTCATTCCTGACCAATATTTTGGGGGCTTTAAATCCCAGTGTGTCATCCAGTTATTCACTGACGGAAACCATGGCGGGATTTTTGCCTTTTTCCTTTTTCATTGCTTATGGATTGATGTCGGTGCCATCGGGTCTGTTGCTCGAAAAGTATGGAGGCAAAAAAATGATGATGCTGGCGTTTTTGTTGGCATTGGCCGGTGCTTTTGGATTTGCTTTGGTGCCGCGCTTTAATGTGTTTGTGATTTCACTTTTTACCATCGGAACGGGGATGGCTATGTTGCAGGTGGTGATTAATCCGTTGTTGAGGGTGGCCGGCGGCGAAAAACATTATGCCTTTTATTCGGTTTTGGCCCAACTGATTTTTGGCGCAGCCTCTTTCATCAGTCCGTTAATGTATGCCTTTTTGGTTTCAAACATTGACAAGCCCGGAATGACCCGTCCGTTTTTTACCATGATGAGGAAGTTGGTTCCCCACGATCTGTCATGGGTATCGGTTTATTGGGTGTTTGCCGTGATTAGCCTGCTGATGATCGGAGTGGTCGCCGTGGTGCAATTTCCAAAAATTGAATTAAAGGATGACGAAAAATCGGGTAACCGGGCAAGTTATTTGAGTCTTATTAAAAACAGATATGTCATTTTGTTCTTTTTGGGAATCTTTGCTTACGTGGGAACAGAACAGGGCATTTCGTACTGGATGTCTAAATTTTTGGCACAATATCATGGTTATGATCCGGAAACTGTGGGAGCCAGTGCGGTGGCTTATTTTTGGGGACTGATGACGCTGGGAGGAATCCTGGGTTTGGTTTTGTTGAAAATATTCGATAGCAAGGTGGTATTACGCTGGTTTACCCTTTTGGCGATGCTTTGTCTCGGAATGGCGTTGTTTGGCGATCGTGAATTTTCGCTTTACGCCTTTCCTGCTTCCGGTTTTTTCCTGTCGGTGATGTATCCCATTGTGATTTCGTTGGCCCTCAATTCGGTGGATAACCATCACGGCTCGTTTGCCGGAATCCTTATGACAGGGATTATGGGAGGGGCGGTGTTTCAGTTGCTCATCGGATTAATCGGCGATGTGGCTTCACTGAAAACAGGAATGCTCCTCTTGTTTTTAAGCCTTGCTTATATCTACAGCATAGGCATCTGGGCCAAACCATTGGTGAAAAATGAAACCATCCGGTTAAAAAAGGCTTCCCGGTCAAAGAATACGCAATGAAGTTGTTTAAAGTTAAAATCAGTGGACCAAAGAAAAATGCTAAAAATCAGACGATAAAT
>CBETNY010000512.1:0-1720 GCA_965537275.1 uncultured bacterium
CCTTTCAAAAAAAAGTTTAAAAAATAATCGTGAAAATTTTGGTATTCTAAAAAAACCTATACTTTTACCACACAAAATGACACACAAAAACACATACCCGATTTCTGACGTGCAACGACCTGTTGCGGGTGTTGGTATGTTCATGCATTTTGCTCCGGTAAATAGGATGAGGCCCCCCTTCGGGGTTTAATATTTTTGCGGGGTTCCGTACCCTGCCTTTTTTCAGTTTACATATTCATTTTTTTCATTTTAGATTAAATCATTCATAACATGAAGCAAGTTGTGATGTTGGTGGCGAATCGTACCCACCAGAAATATGCAGAAGAAATCTGTGAATTAATCACAGATGCTGCAAAGATTAGAGGAACAGGCATTTCAAAGCGTAAACCTGAATACATTCGTGAAAAAATCAAAGAGGGAAAGGCGGTTATTGCCCTGGATGGATCGAAGGTAGTGGGCTTTTGTTATATCGAAAGTTGGGAAGGCGCCAAATTTGTTGCCAATTCGGGGCTTATTGTTCATCCCGATTATAGAAATACGGGGCTTGCCAAAAAGATAAAAACCAAAATTTTCAAATTATCTCAGAAAAGATTTCCCGAATCACGGATTTTTGGTATTACCACCAGTTTGGCAGTGATGAAAATTAATTCGGAGTTGGGATATCGTCCGGTTACTTTTTCAGAACTAACCACCGATGAAAAATTCTGGAAAGGCTGTGAAACCTGTGTCAATTATGATATCCTGCAACGAACAGGTAAAAAAATGTGTTTGTGCACGGCCATGGTCTTCGATCCGGCCACAGCCGCCAAAATGAAAAACAAGAAAAAATCCTCCCAATCGTGGAGGCAATTTAAAATGTTTTTAAACCATCCTAAATTCTCTGTCCAGCGATAGTTTAGTGCATTTAGGGGCAACACACCCATCCATTTAGGAAAAATCCTGTTTAAGCAAACATAATCGGTTTGAAAATGGATGGTTCGTTTTAATAAAATCTAAAAACAACAGACGCAAGTCGTCATTCGTAAAATCATAAAAATAACATCATGCAAAAAGAGAAAGTATTGCTCGCCTTCAGCGGTGGATTAGACACATCATACTGTGTTAAATATTTCATTCACGAAAAAGACCTTGAAGTGCATACAGCGGTTGTGAATACCGGTGGATTTTCCAAAGAAACATTAGACGAAATTGCCGAAAGAGCCTATGCACTGGGAGCCACCCATCATATTGCCCTTGAGGGGACACAGGCCTTTTATGAACATATTGTAAAGTACCTAATTTTTGGTAATGTTTTGAAAAACAATACCTATCCTTTGTCGGTAAGTGCCGAACGTGTTTATCAAGCCATCGCATTGGCTCAATATGCACAATCCATCGGGGCCAAATATATCGGACATGGAAGTACCGGGGCCGGAAACGACCAAATTCGATTTGACATGATCTTTCACCTGGTGGCTCCCGAGCTGGAGATTTTGACGCCGGTTAGAGATCAAATACTTACGCGTCAGGATGAGATTGCATACCTGTCTGAACATGGCGTATCGGTGGAATGGACCCAGGCCAAATACTCAATCAATAAAGGGCTTTGGGGAACCAGTATTGGCGGCGAAGAAACACTTACTTCCCATAAACCTTTACCCGAAAGTGCTTTTCCAAGTCCCTTGAAAAATACCAACTCTCAAACCATTAAAATTGGTTTTGAAAAAGGTGAAATCAACAG
>CBETNY010000513.1:0-1716 GCA_965537275.1 uncultured bacterium
CTTCAAATACATTTTAATGGTTTGCGTTGCCGGTGACGAATTAAGTTTTTGCTATTTTTGGCATAAAGTCATTGGATGGAAAACATTGAGCTATTTCTGAATAAGTTGTTTTTAAATAAAGAGATAAGCCGCAAAATCTTATCAAATAGCCGGATAATGAATCTTGAAGGGGGTGTGAATATCCTTAAAGAGGCCCATTACATCCAAAGTGTGCCCTTGGTGATACAAGGCAGGGTTAAGGTGACGCGGCATGATGACTCGGGCAAAGAGGTGTTGCTCTATTACATTGATTCGGGCGAAAGTTGTGCGTTATCCATCGCGGCAGGGTTAAATCATCAAAAAAGTGCGGCCTTTGCCGATACCGATACCGCCACCCAAATACTGGCAATCCCCATTGAGTTGCTGGATAAGCTGCTGCTTGAGTTTCCTGCTATGAACCGCTTTGTTCTAAAACTGTTTCATAGCCGGTTTAACGAGTTAATAGGTTTTATCGATTCGGTAGTTTTTAAAACCATGGATTTTCGGTTGGTTGAATTGTTGAAAAAGAAACAGCGGCAGTCGGGAACGTTCATGCTCGAAATTACCCATCAGCAGCTTGCTAAAGAACTCGGAACAGCCCGCGAGGTGGTTTCGCGCCTGCTGAAACAATTGGAGAACGAGAAAAAACTCGTCAACCATCGTGCAAAAATCGAATTGCTCGACGCTTTGTAACATTTGTCACCAAACAATTGATATTTTCTCATTACTTTCGCCAATGGTAATCATAAAATTAAATACTATGAAACAGAATGTTGGAAATGTAGACAAGGTGATTCGAATTATTTTAGCCATCGTAATTGCCGCCTTGGGAATTTATTACAAAAATTGGTGGGGGCTTGTGGCTTTGGTGCCTTTGGCCACAGCTTTGATGAGTTTCTGCCCCTTATACCCCTTGCTGAAAATCAGTACCAGGAAGTAGTTGCCACAGGCTTCAGCCTTTCAAAAAGAAAAAAAACGCTGTCGAACGAGTTCTTGACAGCGTTTTTTTTACTTTTGCTTTTTATCTTTAAAAAAATAAAACCGCCGTTATGTTCAAAAAAATCCTTTTTTTTCTTTTGATTCCTTTTTTTCTTTCTTCCTGTGCGAGCTCGAGTAAATTATTACAATCGGGTCGTTACGACGATGCCATTCATAAGTCGATAAAAAAACTCAGAAAAACGCCTGACGATAGAAATGAAATTGCGATTTTACGAAAAGCCTATAAACTGGCCGTAAAATCGGATATGGATGCAGTCAGGGCGCTGAAATTATCAGGACAGCCCTCTGCATGGGAATCGATTTACAGGCATTACCTCCACCTGAATCAGCGCCAAGAGTTGATTTCGAGGTTGCCCGACGGGTTGCTGGCAAGAATCAATTTTCAGCCTGCCGATTATCTGACTGATATGGCCGTGGCCAAGCGTAATGCCGCTAATTATTTTGACGCCATGGGAGAGTCTCTGCTCAAAAAACCGGACCGCTTCAGTGCCCGGAAGGCTTGGGAATATTTTCAAAAAGAGGCAAATCTTTTTCCCGAATCACCTGATTTGAATAGAAAATTGAATACCGCGCGTCAGTTGGGCATGACCCATGTGTTGATTGCGGTAAAAAACAATAGCCGCCAAAACCTGCCCCGGGGTTTCAAAAATGAACTAACAAAAATTCCTTTCAGCAAATTAAATAAACGATGGGTTTTGT
>CBETNY010000514.1:0-1713 GCA_965537275.1 uncultured bacterium
AAGTTATTTACAATAATAAGTTAATAAAACACTGTGATTCATTTTGATATTTAATGTTTTATCGATTTTTGATTAGTTTTTTTTAAGAAATAGACTGCGGGGATGGCTCCTAATCCCAAAATAGCAGATACCTTGTAGGTGGTATCCAACCCCCAGGCATCACCGGCATAACCGGCTGCCACTACCGCTAATGCGCTGCTAATAAAGTTAATGGTCGTAAAGCTTCCGTTCATCAATGCCGGATGTTTCGACCCCTGTTCCTGAACCAGTGCCAATAAAACGGGGGTTGACCCAAACAACACAATGCCACCCAGTAACAGCGCTACAATCTGCATGCTTGTGCCTGAAATGACAAACAGAAACAAAGCAATTGGAGACAGAATGGCCAGAAGAAGTAATGTGGTGAATCTTCCCAGACGATCGGAAATGCCTCCGGAGATAAAGGCCCCCAGGGCACCCGTAATTTGTAATATGCTTAGCGAAAAGGCACCAAACAATAAAGTATTTCCTTTTAATCCCATATAGGTGGGTAAAAAAGTGGATAGGGAAGCTTTCATCAATGACCTGAAAACCATATAGAACGTCAGACTAATGAAAAAACCCCGGTAGTTTACCAAACCTGTCCACCAGTGGAGGGTTACGGTTGAAGCCGTTGTGTTTTCTTCGTAAGGTATATTTTCAAGTATTTGTGCAATCAAAAAGGCCGCTAACAGAGCCGGAATAAATAACCGCCAAATCCCTTCGAAACCCCACCACGATACCGCACTGATAACCAAAACCGGCCCAATCATTCGCGCCAATTCACCGCCCAGCATATAATAGCTCATCCCTTGTCCGGCTTTACCTCCTGCGTAGTATTTAATCATAACCGGCGCCGGCACATGAAAAGCAGCCGAACTTACCCCCATGGTAAACAATAAAATTCCCAAAACAAGCAGGTTAGGGGCAAGGCCTAAAAAACTTCCGGCAAAGGCCGTGATGAGTGGTGCGAAAATAATAATCAGTCGCCATGATAAATGATGTGCCACACCTCCTAAAAGAATACTGAACAAGGATGGAATCCGTTGTACCAGGCTTAACCAACTTGCAACGGATAATGAAATCCCATATCGTGAAATAATAAGTGGCAATAAAGGGGGTAGAAATGACGAGTAAACATCATGCAAAAAATGAGATGATGATATCGTAATGACTTTGGCCGATTTAAATTTCTTATTTTCCAAGAAGCAAATTTATTAATTTTCTATCGAATATTTGAAAGGCTATTGAGTATGATGGGAATTTTTTTTATGCTGAAAGGTTTGTTAATAAAACCATTCATGCCGGCACGGGTCGCACCTATTTTGTCTTCAAGTTTTGAATTTGCCGAAAGTGCAATGATGGGAACCGGATCGCTTTTTAACCCTTCCTCCATTTTCCTGATGACGCGACAGGCTTCCAATCCATCCATCACCGGCATTTGTATATCCATTAAAATTAAGTCGTAATGTTCCTCCTTAAATTGCGCTACCGCCTCTTTGCCGTTATTTGCAACGTTGACCCGGTAGCCTTGATTTTCAAGCATGACCTTTGTAAGTCGTTGGTTGACAAGATTGTCTTCGACAACCAAAATACGACTGACAGGCAATGCTATCGAATCCTGACCTCTATCGAGTGGAACAGTAAAATGAAAACCTACTGTGTCGCGATGCTGCTTCATTTGGACTTGCGCAT
>CBETNY010000515.1:0-1711 GCA_965537275.1 uncultured bacterium
ACAATGGCTTTGGTTTGATGTGGGCCCACCTCCCGAATACTTTCGGGATGAACCTTGGACCACCTGCCCCGATAGCCATCGGAGGAGTCAGGTGCTCTAACCCGCCAAAACAACTGTAAATTCAGATGCGTGTGTCTTCAATGATTTTTTCCACCATTAAAATGTAACATTAACTCATCAATATCAAAATAAAAGCCACTGCTTCTATTCGAAGACAATGGCTTTGGTTTGTTGTGGGCCCACCTCCCGATTACTTTCGGGATGAACCTGGGACCACCTGCTCCGATAGCCATCGGAGGAGTCAGGTGCTCTAACCCGCCAAAACAGCTGTAGATTCAGATGCGTGTGTCTTCAATGATTTTTTCCACCATTGATGGGTATTTCTTTAAATTCCGAATGTAAACGCTGCTTTTCATGGACTTAATCTTTCGCTCAATCCTCACTGCATGAGCATATTCCTTAACCTGTATGGAGAGAAAAATTTCCCAATCATCCGCTTTTGCCGTATAACGATGTTTACCATACAAATGACGGTTGTGTTTTAATAGACGCTCCTCCAAGGTTGTGTGAGTTGAACCGATGTAAAATCTTGAGAGGGTCTTGCTATATAGAATGTAACAATAACTCATCACTATTTATATAAAAAGCCACTGCTTCTGTTCGAAGACAATGGCTTTGGTTTTTGTGGGCCCACCAGGACTTGAACCTGGGACCACCTGATTATGAGTCAGGTGCTCTAACCAACTGAGCTATAGGCCCTGTTCCGGATTCACCGAAAAGTTTGCAAATTTAAGCATTCAAGGCCAATTACCAAGTGGTTCCGCAAAATATTTTTATCGCGACATTCTACGCAAACCGGATTTTACGCCGTTTTTCTTTCTCGCTGCAAAAAAAGCTTGCTTTTTCCTTTGCTTTTCCTTCTCCCATTCCTTCTTCTCCTGTGCATTCATGGGTTTTTCAGTTTGGGGAAAAGGATGATCTTCTAATACCTCAATTTTACGCTGAATCAACTTTTCAATATCCTTTATGTAAACATTTTCTTCCTGTTCGCAAATCGATATGGCAACACCTTCCTCTCCTGCCCTGCCCGATCGACCAATGCGATGCACATAGGTCTCGGCAATATTGGGAATATCGTAATTGATGACATACCGCAACTTATCAATATCAATGCCCCGTGCCGCAATATCCGTAGCCACTAATACTTTGATTTTATGATCTTTAAACTGTTGCAAGGCCCTTTGACGCTGGTTTTGCGACTTGTCACCATGAATGGCCTCGGCAGAAATCTTTTTCTTTCTCAAGTTGCGCACGATCCGGTCGGCTCCATGTTTAGTCCTTGAAAACAACAATACCTGGTGGATGTTCTCTTTTTCAAGAATATGAATCAGCAATTCATTCTTGGTAGTACGGTTGGTGTAATATAAATATTGTTGAATGGTATCGGCCGTTGACGAAACAGGACTTACATCCACTTTCGTGGGATTTTTCAAAATATTCCGCGACAGCGCCACAATGTTATCAGGCATGGTCGCCGAAAAAAACAGCGACTGCCTTTTGGTCGGTAACTTGGCGATAATCTTTTTAATGTCGTTGATGAACCCCATATCAAGCATCCTGTCGGCCTCATCCAACACAAAATATTCAATGTGTTGCAAACTGATAAAACCCTGATTCATCAAGTCGAGCAACCGCCCGGGTGTCGCCACCA
>CBETNY010000516.1:0-1708 GCA_965537275.1 uncultured bacterium
TGGCGCAGGGATGAGCCATGGGGATGTTATGATGGGTTGACTGGACACAACGGCAGGGGCGTCTCCTGGAAGAAAGGCTGTTTTGGTGCTCCGCACACTTTTGGGTGACAAAACATAAAAAACAGAGTATAAAATTAACAACGGATGAAAGTTTTAAAGTTTGGCGGTACGTCTGCAGGGAGTGCCGCAAGAATTCAAAAAATTGGTGAAATTGTCGGAAAAGAAATGCCGGCATTGATCGTACTGTCTGCAATGAGCGGCACTACCGATCAGTTGCTTGAGATTACAAACCTGTTTCGTGATGGAAAATCCGGGCAGGCCCTTCGTCGGATAGCCCTTTTACAAGTTCATTATGAAAAAGTTGTGAACGAGCTGTTTCCTCAGGGAGATTCTGAAACCGTTTCGTATGTGAAGGATGTTTTCAAACAGTTAAAAGAACGGATAGAACAAGGAGATTTTCAACCGGAAGATGAATATTTGATTTTGTCTTTTGGCGAGCGGTTATCTTCCTGGTTCCTTTATAAGCATCTTGTGCAACAGGGGATTGAGACTGTGTTGTTGGATGCCACCCGGCTTATTCGGCTCAAAGAGAATGGGGAGGTGGATATGGAGGATCTCCGTGAGAGATTAAACCGTCAGCTTGGTGAGCATCCCAAAGCCCGCGTATTTGTTACCCAAGGGTTTATTTGTTCCGATTTTCAGGGTAAAATCGCCAACCTGGGAAGGGGCGGAAGCGATTATTCTGCAACCCTTTTTGGAGCAGCCATGGAGGCCGAAGTAATTCAAATATGGACCGATATCGACGGTGTCCAAAACAACGACCCCCGTATTGTGAGCCAAACCCGTCCGGTGCGCCAGCTCCATTTTGATGAGGCTGCCGAATTGGCTTACTTTGGCGCAAAAATCCTTCATCCGCAATGTGTGTTGCCTGCCCAGAAAAAGGGGATTCCGGTTTTGCTGAAAAACACCCTGCAACCTGCCGATCCGGGGACAACCGTTTCAGAAAGTGAAATGGGAACCGGGTTTAAGGCGGTGGCAGCACGTGATAATATCACGGCCATTCGCATTAAGTCGAGCCGCATGTTGAATGCATATGGTTTTTTAAAGCAGGTTTTCGAAGTCTTCGACCACTATAAAACACCCATCGATATGATTACCACTTCGGAGGTGGCGGTTTCGTTAACCATTGATAACACGAAGTATCTCAATCAAATTATTGATCGTTTGACGGCCTTTGGAAAGGTAGAGGTGGAGGGCAATAAGACCATTGTCGCGGTGGTCGGACATGTCGACCCTGATAATCCGGGTTATGCCATGCGGTTGTTTTCGGCCTTGTCTGATGTACCCATTAGAATGATTTCCTACGGCGCCAGCCGGCATAACATCTCTTTTTTAATTAATACTGCCGATAAAAAAGAAACCCTCACGGCCCTCCATGCAGGATTGTTCGAATAACACCGCACGGTCGAAGGGTGATTTATTGTTAATCAGACAATAAAGGTGAAAAAAATAAAGAAAAAGATTAAAAATGTAAGCGAGTTAAATAGTTTATTGGTTACCGAAATAGCAATTTGCAATTCATAATGTCTGTGTAAAAACACAACCTCTCACAATGGATAAAAATAGTAAATAAAATGAGTAATGGGGATTGTAGTAAACAATCAAGTCGATTTAAGTTATCTTTGCTGCGGCCTTTTGTGTAATGATT
>CBETNY010000517.1:0-1706 GCA_965537275.1 uncultured bacterium
TATACAACAACAAAATTTTTAATGATTTTTTACTATTTTTACACAAAATGTTAATATCCTAACAAATGAGACCAATTGGAGAAATTGTAAAGCGCCTAATCAGAGAAACCCCATTTTTGGAAGAGGCCTTAGACGAAGGATTAATCAATATTTCGTCTTTATCGAGAAAGCTCAAACCTCAGATTGAAAAAGAGTTACAAAAAGAGGTGCAAACCGGAGCCATCGTAATGGCCATCAAACGGTACGATCCGGGTTACAATTACAACCTGAATTTTGGTTTAAAACAATTTGTAGCCAATTTGGGTGACTTTATCGTGCAATCGGGTTTAATGCACTATACTTTTGAGAATTCGAAGACGCTTGCATTACGGCAGCGCGAATTGATTGACAGTATTTCGGGCGATCAGATTTATTATTCGGTATCGCGGGGTATATTCGAAACCACAGTAGTGGTTAGCAAATCGACCACCAAGCTGGTGGAACAGATTTTTGCCAAAGAGAAGTTAATCTTCGAAAAATACGGGTTATCATCCATCACCCTGCGTCTTCCCAAGAAACGGGATGAAACCACCGGCTTTTTTTATTATATCTTGAAGAATCTGGCCATGGAAAAAATAAATATTGAGGAATTGATTTCGACGACCAATGAGTTTACCATCCTGGTAAGCGAAAAAGATATCGACAGGGCTTTCTCCATATTAATGCGATTGAAAAAAGCTTAAGGCAGGAAAACATCCCCCCCCATACTGTCGCAGGAGGCACCGGTGGATGAGGCCAAACAGTTGTTTCGGCCCTGCATGCGCAACACGCCCATAAAGGCAAAAATCAAGGCTTCTTTGAAATCGACCAACCGGCTATCGGGAATGATCACCTTAAAATCGCCGGATTGACGTATGGCATCCATCAGAAAAGCGTTGTGTGCCCCGCCTCCGGTCACTAAAAGGGTGGCATCCTTAATTTGGCACACCTGTGCAATTTGTTTGGCAATGTGTTTTACGGTCGTAAATAATTTATCGGCTACGGGAAGATTAAAATCATCCAACAAAGGAATAAACTTTTCACGAACATATTCGTTGCTCAGCGATTTGGGAATACCCAGTTTATAAAACGGATCGGCATTCAAAGCGTTCAAAAGCGGTTCACTCATTTTCCCTTTCCGTGCCAGTTTTCCACCTTTGTCGTAGGGCATTCCTTCGAGCCGGCTCAAATGATTAAGCAATTGGTTGGCAGGACACACATCGAAGGCTTTCCTGAGGTTTTGCTCACGATAGGAGATATTGGCAATTCCACCGATATTTAAACAATAATCATAATCCGAGAAAAGCCATTCATCACCAATGGGCACCAAAGGAGCCCCTTGGCCACCGAGCAGGATATCTTTTTTACGAAAATCGCTTACGGTGGGAAGGCCCGATTCAATGGCAAGTGCTTGCCCCGAACCCAATTGTACCGAAAATCCACGTTCCGGCTGATGAAAAAGCGTATGGCCATGCGACGCCACCAAATCGGGATGGAGATGATGCTTCTGCACAAAAGCTTTTACCCGTTGTCCCAGATACCTACCAAATATCACATCTCTTTCCAAAAACTCGAGCGTACCAACATGCTGACTTTCAATCAAGAAGCTCTTCCATTTCTCAGGATATTCCAATGTATCAGCCACATCGATGTTATACTCCCATCCTTTATTGGTTTCACGAAACCGG
>CBETNY010000518.1:0-1687 GCA_965537275.1 uncultured bacterium
ATTGCAGAGGAATATGGCGATGTCCAAAAACAAAATAGTCAACTTCGGGATAAAGCGCCGCTTTTTGTTGAGCATACTGAAAGAGCATCTCTTTCTCCTTATTAAAAGATACCTCAGGCTGATGGGCGTAAGCGAGCTTCGACAAACGACTTTTGCGGGAGAAGTAGTTTCCCAGTCTGGCGCCCAAATCGGGATGTAACCATCTGAAAAGTAACTGATTGGGGCGAAACTCAAAAATTTTTTTCAGAATTTTATATTGAAGGTCGCCCGGACCTAAACCATCACCATGAGCCAGGTAGAAATGTTTATCTTGTAATTTCCAGATCACCGCATCACGGTGAAGCTGCACTCCCACCTCCTTCTCCAAATAATCGAATGCCCAGAGGTCGTGGTTTCCCCTAAAAAGATGCACCGGTATTCCGGCATCGGTAAATTGAGCCAGTTTTCCCAAAAATCGAACAAACCCTTTGGGTACCACGGTGGTATATTCAAACCAAAAGTCAAATAAATCGCCCATCAAAAAAAGCGCCTCGGCGTGTGGCATAATGGTATCGAGCCACGCAACAAGCAATTTCTCACGTTCCAAACTGGAAGCATGATCAGGAATCCCTAGATGCAAATCCGAAACAAAATAGACTTTTTTCTTTTCCATGGAAATAAACCGCAAGGTAAAACCTGGCGCACTCAAAAGAGTTACAATTCTTTCAACAGTTCTTTTATTATAATGACCAGCTTGGGAGTAACCGCTTCCACTGCTGCCAGCACTTCTTGATGAGAGACTTCCGCAACATGATGGAGTCCGCCAAGATCAGAAATGACAGACACTGCAAACACAGGCAATCCCATATGACGCGCCACAATCACCTCCGGAACGGTAGACATTCCCACGGCATCACCACCCAAAATTTTAATGTAATTATATTCGGAAGGTGTTTCGTAGGTAGGCCCGGTCAATCCGGCATACACCCCGGTACGATAGGGAATCTTATTTCTTTCGGCAACTTTCTTGGCTTTTTCCAATAAATCTTTATCATAAGCTGCACTCATATCCACAAAACGCGGACCCAGTTCATCCAGATTGGGACCAATCAACGGATTGGGCATCAGGTTGATATGATCGGTAATAAACATGATGTCACCCACTTTAAAATCGGGATTGGTACCTCCGCTGGCATTGGAAACAAAAAGAAACTCCACACCCAATTGCTTAAACACACGCTCGGGAAAAGTTACTTCTTGCATACTGTAGCCTTCATAAAAATGGAAACGCCCTTGCATGGCCACCACTTCAACCCCACTTAAGGTCCCGAAAATGAGCTGGCCGGTGTGACCTTTCACAGTGGAAACAGGAAAATTTGGAATATCATGATATAACATATTCTTTTCCACTTCAATATCTTGAGCCAAATCACCGAGGCCCGACCCAAGAATAATAGCTACCCGGGGGCGAATGCTCGTATTTGCTTGAATATACTCTACGGTTTCAGTTAACTTCTGTAACATAATCCAAAATTTGTTTGTTAAATTCTACCTCATCCTGCCCATGTAATTTTACCTCAATAGGAAGATAATATAAAGGCAAATCTTTCAGCAGGCGAAGATAGGGAGAATTTATCAAACGCATGGCATCTTTTTCGGTGGTAATAATCATTTTGTTGCGGGTAAACTGTTCATCATAAAGATGAAG
>CBETNY010000519.1:0-1681 GCA_965537275.1 uncultured bacterium
CTAAAAATCAAACAATCAATAGATTTATTATTAACCTACCCCTTCGCCCCTTCCAAAAGGGAATTATGGTATTTATTGTCTGATTTTTAGCATTTTTCTTTGGTAAAATGACTTTTAACTTTAAAAAACTTCGATTTTAAAATCCATTACAATCCAAAGACTGCTTTTACTTTATCCACATAATCGAGTTCTTCCCAGGCAAAGAATTTCATCGGTTTGGTGTATACTTTTCTGCCATTCCGGTTTTCTTTAAAAGTAGTTGTTTCATCTTCGTAAAACACTTCTTCTTCAGACGTAAAAACATCCCGGCCAAAATGGCCATACGAAGCTGTTTTTTCAAAAACAGGATTTTTCAAGCCAAAGCGTTTCACAATAGCAAAAGGCCTCATATCGAACAAGCCGGCTGCCATTTCAGCAATTTTTCCATCGGAAAGCAGGTTTCCGTTTTCATCTTTTACTTTGGCGGTTCCGTAAGTATTCACATAAAAACCAACTGGTTTATCCACCCCAATGGCATAGGCCACCTGGACCAACATTTGATCGGCCACGCCGGCTGCCACCATATTTTTTGCCATATGACGGGCTGCATAAGCAGCAGAACGGTCCACTTTGGAAGCATCTTTACCCGAGAAGGCCCCACCCCCATGTGCGCCATGGCCACCATAAGTATCCACAATAATTTTCCTTCCGGTTAAACCGGTATCACCGTGAGGGCCTCCAATGACAAACTTTCCGGTAGGATTCACCAGGAGCCGGTACGAACGGAACAGGTCTTTATCGTAATGATTCCTGACGCGTGGAATCAAATATTTTTCGATATCCGATTTGATTTTTTGTTGCATGGCTACTTCCGTATCGAAATCATCATGCTGGGTGGAAATCACCAGCGTATCAATTTTAACCGGCCGGTGATGGTCATCATATTCCAGAGTGACCTGTGATTTGGCATCGGGACGCAGATAGGGCATTAATTTGCCTTCGCGCCTTATGTTGGCCAATTCAAACAACAGCAGATGGGCAATTTCGGTGGTTAAAGGCATGAGGTTTTCGGTTTCGCGTGTAGCGTAACCAAACATCATTCCTTGATCGCCTGCGCCTTGTTGTTCTTCGGCTTCGCGCTCAACGCCCCTGTTGATATCGGGCGATTGTTCGTGTAAGGCAGAAATAACCGCACACGAATTACTATCAAACTGATAGTCGGCTTTGGTATAACCGATTCGTTTAATGGTATTACGCACCGTGGTTTGCAAATCGACCCAGGCATTGGTTTTCACTTCGCCGGCAACCACTACCAAACCTGTACTGACAAGCGTTTCACAAGCTACTTTTGACTCAGGGTCCTGGCGCAACATTTCATCAAGCACTGCATCTGAAATTTGATCAGCTACTTTATCCGGGTGACCTTCGGAAACAGATTCCGAGGTAAATAAATAAGGCATAATTTGTTTTTTAAAATTTACATCAAACGTGGTCATTTGATGATTGGCAGGTAAAAAAACTGTTTTAGCATTTTTTTAAGTGTGGTTGCAATCATTCAAATCTTTCCACAAAAATCCCGCTTAAACGGGTTGCAAAATTACAAAAATTTATCATCCACCAAACCATTCGCTTCAAACTATTTAAAGTCGTGTAAATACCGGGGCTAATTCTTATTTTGATGTGCAGGAATCAATCCCGAAGG
>CBETNY010000520.1:0-1678 GCA_965537275.1 uncultured bacterium
GTTTCCAACACGAAATAATTCCACAGGTTTCACCTGTGGCTATTATTGTTCAATCCCTTCGGGATTTATTCCAGCGCATCAAAATAAGAATTAGCCAGGATCTGAAGATTTATGAGACCATTCTTTAATCACCTGCACAAGGCCTCAATAATTATTGTACTTTTGCCGCCCAATTTTAACACGAATTTTTCAGATGATAACCGTATCGAATTTAAGCATCCAATTTGGCAAGCGCGTCCTGTTTCAGGATTTAAACATGAACTTCACCACAGGCAATTGTTATGGGATAATTGGTGCCAACGGTGCCGGAAAATCAACCCTTTTGCGTATTATCAGCGGCGAAATCGACTCGACCCACGGTTCTGTCAGCATGGGCCCCGGCGAACGTATGTCAGTTCTAAAACAGGACCACTCCGAATTTAATGATTTTACCGTACTCGAAACGGTGTTGATGGGGCATGAAGAACTCTGGCAGGTGATGGAAGAAAAAAACGAGCTTTACATGAAGACCGAGTTTTCGGATGCCGATGGTCTCAAATTGGCCGATCTTGAGGGTCGTTTTGCCGACATGGACGGATGGAATGCCGAAAGCGATGCGGCCAGCCTGTTAAGTGGTCTGGGTATTGACGAATCGTTACACCACAGCAAGATGAGCGACATCAGTGGAAAACTTAAAGTTAAAGTTTTATTGGCACGCGCCCTCTTTGGAAAGCCCGATAACCTTTTGTTGGATGAGCCCACCAACGACCTGGACCTGGAAACGGTCAATTGGCTCGAAAACTACCTGGCTCACTTTGAAAATACCGTGCTGGTGGTTTCGCACGACAGACACTTCTTAGATGCCATTTCTACCCATATCGTGGATATTGATTTTGGTCGCGTACAACTTTTTGCCGGAAACTACAGCTTTTGGTACGAATCAAGTCAGTTGGCTTTACGCCAACAACAAGCCCAAAACAAACGTGTTGCAGAGAAAAGAAAAGAATTACAAGCGTTTATCGACCGGTTTAGTGCCAACGTAAAAAAATCGAAACAAGCCACCAGCCGGAAGAAAATGCTGGAAAAACTCAATGTGGACGATATCAGACCTTCGAGCCGTAAATATCCGGCCATCATCTTTACCCCCGAACGCGATCCGGGGAACCAAATTCTGGAAGTCAACGGATTGAGTAAAAAATCCGAAGACGGGAAGCTGCTTTTTAAAGAGGTGAACTTTGCAGCCTCAAAGGGCGATAAAATTGTTTTTCTTTCGCGCAATCCCATGGCCATCACCTCTTTTTTCGAAATCATCATGGGTAACGAACCGGCCCAATCAGGTGAATTCACCTGGGGACAAACCATCACCACCGCCTATCTGCCTTTGGAAAACAATTCTTTCTTTAAGAACGATTTAAACCTGATGGAATGGCTTGCACAGGAGTCGAGCGATACCACCGAAATCTATCTGAGGGGATTTTTGGGAAAAATGCTTTTTTCCGGTGAAGAGGTCTACAAAAAGGCCAACGTCCTGTCCGGAGGTGAAAAAATGCGGTGCATGATTGCCCGGATGATGATGAAAGATGCCAATGTTCTGGTACTGGATACCCCCACCAACCACCTCGACCTGGAATCGATTCAGGCCTTTAACAACACCCTGATGAATTTTCCGGGAAATGTGTTTTTCAGCTCCCACGACCAC
>CBETNY010000521.1:0-1678 GCA_965537275.1 uncultured bacterium
ACCTACCCCTTCGCCCCTTCCAAAAGGGGATGATAGGTATTTATTGTCTGATTTTAGCATTTTCCATAAGGAAAGATTAAATTTTGCATGTTTTAAAAATTTTCATTGAAGAATGCAACGGTTCACCATTCCTTTTATAGCTTTGCCAAAAATATATTCAATTGGAAAATAGATCAGCAATCGTTCAATACCAATCTCAAGTGGACGGGGTAAACCGTTTTCTTTTTTTTGCTCCTTTTAGCATCAATCTGTTGGGATTTCATACAGACTATACCGGAGGGAAAACTTTATCAGCCGGCATTCAAAAGGGTATCTGGCTGTATGTTGAGTTGGATAAAACCAATACGCTTTCTTTTGAGTACGAAAACCTAAAAACAGCGTTGACGCATGACAGGCTCATGAAAAAAGCCACCGATAGCCGGCTAGAATTCCCACTGGAAATCATCAAACGGTTTTTGGACAAGGGGATGCCTTTTCATGGCCTCAGGCTTAAATTTTTCAGCGATTTTCCCAACCTCGATATACATCAGACGGCTGCCACCCTGGGCACCGCACTGGCAGTCGGGCTTAATGAAATTTTTCATTTGAAACTGGATAAACCAAGGCTCTACGAGCTGTTGCGTGAGGCGGCCGGCAACCTAAAACACTTTTTTAGTTTTGCAAATCTTTACGGAGTGGTTTTTGCCAAACCCGGAAATATCATGCATCTCGACTGTCATGCGTTTGTTCATACTTACCTCCCCTTTGAGCAGGATAAATACGCCTGGATACTCATTCAAGCAAGCCCATCACCGGCCAACGATTCCTTATTCATCGACCGGCGAAAGCGTGAACTTCAAACAGCCAAAGAACAAATCAATCAATATTTTGAAGTTCCGTATTTAGGAGCACTCGAGGGGGCTGATTATGATTGGTTGGACAAATTGCTGGAGGATGAGCCGGCAAAAAGGAGGCTGCGACATGTGGTAAACGAAAACACCCGGGTTGATTGGGCGGTGGAGCTCCTGCAAAGAAATAGCCTGGTTGAATTCGGGCGATTAATGTTTGACGCACACGAATCGGCCGTCCTGGATTTTGAAATTTCCGATCCCGAAGTTGATCGGTTGGTCAGGTTGGCCAAAGACACTGAAGGCGTCCTTGGTGCCTGCATGATGGCTTACAATTTTACCGGATACAGTCTCAATTTGGTAGAAAAGGAAACCTCCATGTCCTTCACGGAGAAGGTTCTAAGTTCATTTTATAAAGAAACCGGAAAACAAGCCATAGCCTATCCTGTTCAATTGAGCGGAATGCCAAATCAATACACAAAAACCGGTAAATGATTTCTGTTTATTGATAGATTACGGAAAAATAAATAAAGGCAAAATACAACAACACCAGCAACATTCCTTCCATTCGGTTGAGTGTATTCTTGGTCCTTCCCATTTTTGCAAAAACAAGCAATAACAAAGCAGCCAGAAATACCAGGCCGATTTCAACATTCAGATGAACAACAAAAGGAATGGGACGAATAATGGCGGTTACACCCAACACCAGCAAAATGTTCATCACATTTGAGCCAAGGGCATTTCCCAGCGCCATATCTGCATTGTTTTTACGCGAAGCGATGATGGAGGTAACCAGCTCGGGCAATGAAGTGGCTCCACTTACCAGCGTCAATCCCATGGCTGTTTCGCTA
>CBETNY010000522.1:0-1675 GCA_965537275.1 uncultured bacterium
GAAGGGGTGTAGGGGTAGGTCAATTAAAAAAATAATTTATTGTCTGATTTTTAGTTATATACATGTATAAAAATAATTTGACTTTAAACAAGCTTTTTATGAGGGGATATTTTGGTTACCCAATCAGAGTAATCAATGAAGAAAAGAGAGGGGTAAATCCGGGTCATTATCAGTCCAATTAGAAACTAAGCTGTTTTTTTCTTAAAACCATTGTGGGAAAAAACTATCTTTACCCCAAATTTATCAACCATGGAAGTACTTAAAACCAAAATACCTGATCTTTACATCTTAAAGCCAAAAGTGTTTGAAGATCAGCGTGGTTATTTTTTTGAATCTTACAACAAAGAGGAATTCCTGCGTTTGGGAATCGATCAAAATTTTGTCCAGGACAACGAATCAAAATCGATGAAAGGGGTGTTGCGTGGACTTCACTACCAAAAACCACCTTTTGCACAGGGTAAGTTGGTACGCGTAATGCGTGGTTCGGTGCTTGATGTGGCGGTCGATTTGAGGAAAAACTCACCTACCTATGGGCAGTGGTCATCGGTTGAGCTAACCCAGGATAACAAGTGGATGTATTGGGTTCCGCCCGGATTTGCACATGGCTTTGTTACCCTCGAAGACAATACCGTCTTTTTTTATAAATGCACCAATGTATATAATAAAGCTTCCGAAGGGAGCATCCGTTGGAACGACCCCGATTTAAATATCAATTGGAACATCGATAATCCCATCCTTTCGGAAAAGGACCAACAGGCACCCCTGTTTAAAGATTTTATCAGCCCCTTTTAGTGGCCGGAATTTTTTGACCTTTTCTTATCTCTTTTTGCTGTGGATGGCAAGGTGAATCCTGATGGTGAACCACCGGATGGAGCAAAAGAGTGTGATGTGGAAAAGTCCGGGTTCATGACCGGTTGAAAGGTCTCTTGCATCGGCTTAATAAATTCCGTAAGAACCCTTATTTTTGCAAAAATTTAAAATGCCACACGCGTGGTATATGGCGGTATATGGAAAACTTGAAAGAAGAAAATCTCGCAACGGATAATACGTTGGAAATCAAAGGAGCGAGAGTTCACAACCTGAAAAATATTGATTTATCCATTCCACGCGATCAACTGGTAGTGATTACCGGGTTGAGTGGCAGTGGTAAATCTTCCCTGGCTTTTGATACCATTTATGCGGAAGGACAAAGGCGTTATTTAGAAACTTTTTCGGCTTATGCCCGACAGTTTATCGGTCACCTTGAGCGTCCCGATGTGGATCAAATCAGTGGTTTGAGCCCGGTGATTGCCATTGAACAGAAATCGGTGAGCCGAAATCCAAGGTCGACCGTGGGTACCATCACCGAAATATATGATTTTCTCCGTCTTTTATATGCCCGGGCCTCCGAAGCTTTTTCATATAACACCGGGGAAAAAATGGTTCAGTACACCGAATCGCAGATTGTTGAATTGGTGACAAAAAACTATGCCGGTCGTACGATTTCTATCCTTGCCCCATTGGTAAAAGCCAGGAAGGGGCATTACCGCGAACTTTTTGAACGCATTCGTCAGCAAGGTTTTCTCAGGGTGCGTGTGGATGGCGAAGTCCGTGAAATTGCTTTTGGAATGCAACTCGATCGTTATAAAGTGCACGATATCGAGGTGGTAGTTGACCGGTTGCCCGTGAGCGGGAA
>CBETNY010000523.1:0-1665 GCA_965537275.1 uncultured bacterium
ACTCGCGATAGTTAGGTAGTTAATGTTTATTAACTATAGTCAAAAAGATTTAAAATAATTGGAGTAAAAATTAATGGAATAATTAGCAATAAAAAAATAACTAATCCATAAAAATTTTTATCTTTTTTACTTTGGTTTTCCCACTTCTCCTTGTAAATGTCATATTTATTTTTAAACCTAAAATCATTTAAGAATGAAATTGCTAAAAGAAGTATAATGTAAACAGGTTTAAATTTATCCATTACAATTTGTCTTTCTGACTGTTCGTAGAATTCCAGAAGGAAAAATCCAAGAATATCTGTTAGTATCATAACTTGTGACAAAGAAACAAGTATTGATGCCCCATAAGAGATTTTCCCTTTTTTTTCAAACCTGAAATACCAAGTTGCTAACCTATAATACATATAGGAATATATGCTATATCCTTTCATAACAAATTTGCTTTAATTAAGGGGGTATAGGACCTTCCTTTGGCGCGAGTCTGAGGTGTTGTATTTGGGATTTCATGTTTTCAAAAATACGGAATTGTTTGGTTTTGAAAAGGTCCCTTGATAACCAAAAAAAGGAACTATCACGAGTCGCTTCCCACCGGCGCCGCTTCAGACTCGCGATAGTTAGGTGTTAGTATAAAAAGTTATTGTACGGATAACGGATGGCGTGTACGGTTTGGATGTGGTCGTAAAGCAGTTTTTTGAATTCGTCGTAGTTTTCTTTGGTTTTGGCAGAGATAAAAATACAGGGTTGGTTTTCTTTGGCCATCCAGGTAGCTTTCAGCTCGTCGAGGGTGGCGTTTTCACGTGTAAACGGACTCAGGTCGTCGGCATCTTTTTCCACAAACCGGAAAGCATCAATTTTATTAAAAACCATGATCATATCTTTGTCGCCGGCCCCAATTTCCGTCAGGGTTTGCGTAACTGTTTTAATCTGGTCTTCAAATTCGGGATGAGAGATATCCACCACATGAATCAAAATATCCGATTCGCGTACTTCATCCAGAGTCGATTTAAACGATTCCACCAGATGGGTGGGCAACTTACGGATAAAACCAACCGTATCGGATAACAGAAAAGGTAAATTCTCAATCACCACTTTACGCACGGTTGTGTCGAGGGTGGCAAAGAGTTTGTTCTCAGCAAAAATATCCGATTTACTCAACAGGTTCATCAACGTTGATTTTCCCACATTGGTATAACCCACCAGGGCCACACGCACCAATTTCCCACGGTTTTTACGCTGTGTGGCTTTTTGTTTATCGATTTCCTTCAGCCGCTTTTTCAGCAAGCTGATTTTATCGCGGATAATCCGGCGGTCGGTTTCAATTTCGGTTTCTCCCGGGCCCCGCAGACCAATTCCACCCCGTTGCCTTTCGAGGTGTGTCCACATTCGCGTTAAGCGAGGCAGTAAGTACTGATATTGTGCCAGCTCAACCTGTACTTTGGCATGGGCTGTCTGTGCCCTTTTGGCAAAAATATCGAGGATAAGGTTGGTACGGTCAAGGATTTTACACTCCAGCACACGCTCCAGATTCCGCAGTTGCGACGGGCCCAGCTCATCATCAAAAACCACCAGATCAATTTCTTCCGCTTTTACATACTGAAAAATTTCCTCCAGTTTACCCGACCCAACGTAAGTCTTCGGATTGGGATAGCTCAGCGATTGCACAAA
>CBETNY010000524.1:0-1659 GCA_965537275.1 uncultured bacterium
CTGGTTTTCCTCTTCATAATCTTCGAGAGTTTTTTTATGATTTTGCCCTATTTCAATCCAAACGATTATGATGCGCAACTCACGCAAATCGATTACAATATGCTGGGCGTGCATCCCACCGTCTGGATTGAACAATGGATTCACCCATGGCTTACCGACCTGATGTATTTGCTTTACCTGTTTTATTTTCCGCTCCCCCTTTTTATTTTAGGGTATCTGTATAAGCGCGGGGATTTCCGGAACCTGGACAAAAGTGTTTTTCTTTTGTTTGTGGTCTATTTCGGAGCTTATCTGGGTTATTTTGCCATTCCCGCCATGGGACCGCGATTTAACGAATCGCTGATGGCCCTGCAGAGCAAAAACCTTGACGGCCTTATTTTTGCCTCTCCCATCCGCACCCTCATTGGATATTTCGAACCCAATAAATTCGACGCATTCCCCAGCCTGCACATGGCCATTTCGCTCTGCACCTTGCTGTTGATGGCAAAATTCAAACCCAAAATGTTATGGATTTTTCTACCGATTGTGATAGGCATTTGGATTTCATTGGTCTATTGCCGGTACCATTATGTTATTGACATGTTGGTTGGAGCAGTCTGGACATTGGTGGCTTTTTATGTTGGCAACGCCTTGTATAACCGACTGGCAACACACAAATATGTTCCCTATTACACCGTCAAACATGAAGATATTTAAAGAAATTCCATTCGAAAAACAAGATCGGCACATTTATGTGCTGTTGTTGAGTGCACCGGTTTTATTAACACTATACCGGTATCATGGTTATCCCGGTGCTTTTTTCAGCTATTTTCCTGAATTAAAACAGGTTTCCGGTTCAGATTTAATAGCAAGATACTGGCAGTTTGTGGTCTTTTTTGTCTTAATGTTTATCCTTCCGGCCACCTATGTAAAGGTTGGAATGAAAAAATCGCTGTACAATTTTGGGTGGGGATTGGGCGACATAAAATATGGTGCAAAGTGGCTAATCAGCATTCCGCTGCTGGTGGTTCCCATGATTTACATTGCCTCAAAGATGCCCGATTTACGCCTGGAATACCCCCTGGCAAAGAGTTTGCTTCACGATCAATCTTCGCTGTTGATTTACGAAACAGCCTACGTCCTTTTTTATTATGTTGCCTGGGAATTTTTCTTTCGTGGATTTTTACTTTTCGGATTAAAAGAACGGTTTGGTCCCGTAAATGCCATTTTAATTCAAACCATTTCGTCCTGCCTGGTGCACATTGACAAACCCGAAGGTGAAATTATCGGATCTATTTTTATCGGGATCTTATTCGGCATGATCGCCTTACGTAGCAAGTCGATATGGTATGTTTTTCTCATTCATGTTTCCATTGGCGTATTGACCGATTTATTCATTATTTATTTTCAGTGATATGAAAGTACTGGTTACAGGGGCCAACGGTTTTATTGGCAGCAACTTATGCCGGCGATTGGTGGAATCCGGTGCCGAAGTACACGCTTTGGTGCGGAAAACTTCTGATTTGCATTTTTTAGAAAACCTCGACCTACAACTTCATTATGGTGACATCGGTGATGAAACCGGACTCTCGACCATTCTTCAAGGAATTGAGAAGGTTTTTCATGTAGCCGGATTGGCCGCCGATTGGGGGCCTTATTTCCTTTTTGATCGGATCAATT
>CBETNY010000525.1:0-1657 GCA_965537275.1 uncultured bacterium
TGAAAGCCTGTGCGCGGGCCCGCCCAAATAATTTTTTTTCAACCGATTGTATCGACATTTCAGTATCCTTTTTTGTAAATTTGCAAAAAGCAAATACCATGAATCATAATAAATTTCAACAGGCTATATTACAAGGCATTCCAAATGAACTGCCGAAAGCAAAACCTTATGACCCGGAAATTAATCACGCCCCCATACGGAAAGATATTTTAACACCGGAAGAAAAAAAACTGGCCCTAAGAAATGCGCTACGCTATTTTCCTAAAAAGTTTCACGCCACCCTGGCACCGGAATTTGCAGAAGAATTAAAAAAATATGGCCGGATATACATGTACCGTTTTCGTCCCGATTACGAAATGTATGCCCGCCCAATACACGAATACCCGCACCAATCAGTACAGGCAGCGGCCATTATGCTGATGATTCAAAACAACCTGAATCCGGCGGTGGCACAGCATCCGCACGAGCTGATTACCTATGGCGGAAATGGTTCGGTATTTATGAACTGGGCACAATACCTGCTCACCATGCAATACCTGGCTACCATGACCGATGAGCAGACCCTGGCCATGTATTCGGGCCATCCGTTGGGACTTTTCCCTTCGCACAGAGATGCTCCAAGGGTGGTGGTTACAAACGGCATGGTGATTCCAAATTATTCAAAACAAGACGATTGGGAACGCTTTAATGCACTGGGAGTAAGCCAGTACGGTCAAATGACGGCCGGTTCGTACATGTATATTGGCCCGCAGGGTATTGTGCATGGCACCACCATTACAGTAATGAATGCGGCCCGGAAAGTAGCGAAAAAGGGAGAAGACCCTTTTAAAGGGAAACTTTTTGTTTCATCAGGTCTGGGAGGCATGTCGGGAGCACAGCCCAAAGCCGGCGATATTGCAGGCGTTATTTCGGTTGTTGCCGAAGTCAATCCCAAAGCGGCACAAAAACGTTTTGAACAAGGTTGGGTGGACGAAATTTATTCCGATCTGGATAAAGTAGTTCAACGCATACGGCGGGCAAAAGTCGATGGCGAAGTGGTTTCCATAGCCTATGAAGGAAATGTTGTTGATCTTTGGGAAAAACTTGATAAAGAAAATATTTATGTGGATTTAGGTTCCGACCAAACTTCATTGCACAATCCATGGGCAGGCGGTTATTATCCGGCCGGATTAAGTTATGAAGAGTCGAACCGCCTGATGGTATCCGATCCTGCCGCTTTCAAAGAAAAGGTACGTGAATCGTTGCGCAGACAGGTGGAGGCCATCAATAAACATACGGCTAAAGGCACCTACTTTTTTGATTACGGAAATGCTTTTTTGCTGGAAGCTTCACGAGCCGGAGCGGATATCATGGCTGACAACGGCAAAGATTTTCGGTATCGTTCGTATGTACAAGACATCATGGGCCCCATGTTTTTCGATTATGGATTCGGTCCTTTCCGGTGGGTATGCACTTCCGGAAATCCTGATGACCTGGCACTCACCGACGAGATTGCAACCCGTACACTTGAAAAAATCAGGCAACACTCGCCCGAAGAAATTCAAAGTCAGATGACCGACAATATTCGGTGGATTCAAGGCGCGCAGCAAAACAAACTGGTGGTGGGTTCACAAGCCCGAATTTTATATGCCGATGCAGAAGGCCGTATTGAAATTGC
>CBETNY010000526.1:0-1657 GCA_965537275.1 uncultured bacterium
GCACCAGACACACATTAAACGGTTTTCCATCGCCATAAATCATGGCATTTTCGATGTATGGCAGCAAGCGGATTTCTTCTTCGATGGCTGCAGGAAAAACATATTTTCCATTTTCGAGCTTAAACTGCTCTTTTATTCTACCGGTAATCCACAAGTATCCATCCTGGTCGAGTTTACCACGATCGCCGGTTCTAATCCAACCATCATCGGTCATGATCGCACGGGTTGCTTCCGGTTTCTTAAAATATCCCTGCATCACGTTAGGCCCTTTCACCAATATTTCGCCATCATCACGACCATCGTTCACTACTGAAGTATCAATTTTGATTTGCACATTTTCGATGGCACGTCCCACACTTCCCGGACGGTTCGCCCCCGGCGCATTCATGGTAATGGCCGGTGATGTTTCCGTTAAGCCATAACAGTCGTAAATAGGAATTCCTGCATCACCAAAAAAGGCTGAGACTTCCTTGTTCATCAAAGCGCTGGCTGTTAATGCTCCCAAAAGATTTCCACCAAAAATGGAGCGTATCTTACTAAAAACCAATTTATCGGCAACGGCCATTTTGAGCTTGTTCGACAGACTCGATCTGTTTTCGGCAAGTAATCTTCTCCTTTCTTTACCTGCTTCCACACTCATCTCGAATAACTTCTCCACCATACCTCCTTTTTGTTTCATGGTGGCAACAATGGTATCGTAGATTTTATTAAAAACCCGTGGGACACCTAAAATAAAAGACGGTTTTACCGCTTTCATATCTTCGGCCAGTGTATCCACCGATTCCATAAAAGCAATTCCCCCTCCAAATTGCAACCAATTATACAATTCGGCCACCTGTCCGTAACTATGAGCCCACGGAAGAATGGATAAGCTAACCGAGTCTTCATTGAACATGGGGTACAGATGAAATCCCCCCATGGCGTTGGTTCTGAGGTTATGATGCGACAATAAAACCCCTTTTGGATCACCGGTGGTGCCCGAGGTATAAATCAACACTGCAATATCCTCAGGAGCCGGACTTTGTGACGCCACCGGATGTTCCGCACCTACTTTTTCCAAATGATTCATGCTCACCTCATCCGATGGGCAATCGATACAATAAACAAATTCGAGGGTGTCTATTTCATTAACCAACCCTTTCACCTGTTGATAAATTTCTTCGGTAGAAACCAACAAAAACCTGATTTCAGCATCCTGGATGATATACCGCCAGGCTGAATAGATTTCACTTTCATACATGGGTACAAAACGCCCTTTAAAGCCAAAGGTTGCAAAGGCAGCTACGGCCCATTCGGTCCGGTTATTGGCAATAATCCCTACCACATCATTTTCACCAAGGCCCAAAGAGACCATACCCGACCTGAAATTATCGGTACGCTCTCTAACGGAACCATACGTTACCCATTCGTACTCATGGGTCGATTTATTTTTGGTGCCAAATAACTTTCTGTCTTTAAAAATGTCGGTCGACTTCTCAAATAGATCCAACAAATTGTTGGTATCATCCAGGTTCGGTGTCATATAAAATTTAATTTTTAGGTTAATGGTCAAACATAAAAAAAATTTCAATCGATTGCGTTAATATCCTGATTTTTTATACCCCTTTTTACTCACAAATATTGGTCACAAAATGAGGAAGACATAAAGAGATTGGTT
>CBETNY010000527.1:0-1653 GCA_965537275.1 uncultured bacterium
AGCAGGCGGGGTACCGTGGTTAAAATTTGCGGTTTAATTTCTTGAATGTTGGCAGCAATGGTTCCCATATTTTCAGCATAATAAATGGAAACTCCAAGGTAGGCTAAAATATAGATTGCCGTTCTTTCGTAAACATGGCATAAAGGCAGGTAACTTACCGCTTTACAATGTTCGTCCACCGGAAATACATGTTTCAGGTTCATCACATTGCTTAAAATATTTTTGTGCGAAAGCATGACTCCTTTTGGATCGCCGGTGGTGCCCGAAGTGTAAATAATGGTTGCCACATCTTCAGGATATACCAGTGCTTTTGATTCTTCCAGCTTGTCCATGTTGGCATGGGCCTTTCCCAGGTCGATTAATTCTTGCAAATGCGGAACATCATCAAAATGTTTAAAGGTATAATATCCTTTCAGGTTCGGGATTTCGGGTACAATGTGTTTTATTTTCCGGAACAGGGCCCATCCCGACACAAACAAATATTTTACTTCCGAATGTTTCAGGATGTACCGGTAATCAGCTTCGCTAATGGTCGGATAGATGGGTACATGGATGGCTCCGATTTGTAAAATGGCCATATCCAGAATGTTCCATTCGGGACGATTGGGCGAGATGGTGGCAATTTTGTCCCCCTTTTTGACGCCAAGTTCCATAAGACCGAAACTTAGGTTGTTGGCCATTTCGCGGATGGTCTTTAAGTCATACTTGACCCATTTCCCGTTCTCTTTTCCCGCCAGAACATCTTCCTTTGGCTGGTATTGCTCATAATGATCCAATAAGTCAAATAACCTGCGTACTCTCATAGAAGTAAATATTGGTTTTGATTTTTTCTGAATAATTTGATAATTACGGCGAAGCCTTGTCCCGTTGCCGGCCTAATCCGTTGATTTGTGTAAAATTGTTGCGCTGGCTTGCGCCGTTGGCATAATTACCAAATCGTTAATGTTTACATGTGTCGGCAGTGTGGTAACATAATAAGCCACTTCGGCAATGTCTTCAGGATGAAGCGGCTCAAAGCCTTTGTACACATTGGCTGCTTTTTGTTCGTCTCCTTTAAAACGAACCACCGAAAATTCGGTTTCTACCGCACCCGGGGCAATTTGAGTTACTTTTATCCCATACTGAACGGTGTCGATTCGGATGCCTTTGGTGAGTGCATCCACGGCATGTTTGGTTGCACAGTAAACATTTCCGTTGGGATAGACTTCCTTTCCGGCAATGGATCCGATGTTGATGATGTGACCCGATTTCTTTTCGGTCATTAGAGGTAATACCGCCCTGGTGATGTATAATAACCCTTTAATGTTGGTGTCGATCATCCTCTCCCAATCGTCAATTTCGCCCGATTGCAGGGGGTCGAACCCTACAGCAAGGCCGGCATTATTGATCAAGATGTCAATATTGCGCCATTGACTGCTTAACCGATTGATGGCCTCCTCAACGGCCTGGCGGTTGCGAATGTCAAAATTTAAAGTTAGAATTTCAACACCATGTTCATCGGCCAGCATCTTTTCTGTTTCGGCCAGCCTCTCTTTTCTCCGTCCGGTAAGAATTAAACGGTGTCCGTTGGCGGCAAATATTTTGGCGCAAGCCAAACCGATTCCACTGGTGGCACCTGTAATTAAAACTGTTTTTTGCATCATTTGTTTTTAA
>CBETNY010000528.1:0-1648 GCA_965537275.1 uncultured bacterium
CTGAATGGGAATTTCGTCGGGCACAATCTCTCCTTTTTCCATGAAAGGTTTGGCTATTTCTCCGATTTCCGTTCCGTCTTTTATTTCCTGGCGCATCATCTTGCCTGTTGAAATATATACCAGTCCAAATTCTTTGGCCAGCAGATTGCCCTGGGTTCCCTTACCTGAGCCGGGTTTGCCCAACAATACAATATTGGTTTGTGCGCGATTTTTGGTCTTCTCGATGATTTCTACGATGTTTTCAAAAATCGTATCAATTTTGCCTACCCCGTTAATGGGATAATATTTATCTTTTTTAGCATAAAAATCGGCCACCGGTTTGGTCTTGCTTTCATATTCCTGCAACCTGACTTTGATCACGTCAAGGGTGTCGTCGGCGCGTCCTGAATCCTTGGCCCTCAATAGCAGCCTTTCAATCAGCTCCTCTTCAGGAACTTCCAGACTGATCATACAGTTAAGCGAAGAATTTAATTTAAGTAGAAGACCTTCTAAAATATAGGCCTGAACAGTGGTTCGCGGAAATCCATCAAATAAGATTCCTCTTGAATTGGGATTGGTTTGGATTTTTTTTTCAATTATCTGAATAATCAATTCATCGTCAACCAATCCTCCCCGTTCGATAATCGATTTGGCTTTCAGGCCCAAATCGGAACCTTCGGCAATTTCAGCACGCAGCATATCACCGGTTGAAATATAGGTGAGGTTGTACTTCTCAAGCAGTTTTTTCGACTGCGTACCTTTTCCGGCACCCGGAGGGCCAAAGAGTGCAATGTTTAACATGATTAATGAGGTTAATATTTATTGAACAATTTTATAAATGTCTTTTAGGTTACGTGCCTGACCGTTATAATCAAGCCCAAATCCAATAATAAAATCATTGGGGATTTCAAGTCCGATGTAATCGATCTTAAAATGTTTTTTGTAAGAATTCGGTTTAAAAAGCAGCGTGGCAATCCGGATGTCTTTTGTTTTTTTGTCCGAAAGGTATTCCAATACCTTCTCCATACTTACGCCGGTATCTACAATGTCTTCAACCAAGACTACGGTGCGCCCCTCAATGTCTTCATCAAGTCCAATGAGCTGCCTGACGGTTCCGGTACTTTGCGTGCCTTCGTATGAAACGAATTTAATAAATGAAATTTCTGCAGGAAAAGTAAATTTCTTAAATAAATCGCCGGCAAACATAAAGGCGCCATTGAGAATGACCAGAAACAGGGGATTCTCATCCGCCAGGTCATTTTCCAACTGATTAGCAATCTTTTGGATGGCCCGGTCAATTTGTTCATGTGGAATATACGATTCAAAGGTTTTGTCGAGTACGGTAATTTGTGCCATTTTAAATAAAAATTTAGAATAGCTCACAAAGATAATAATTAACAATAATGATGTACTGATTTTAATGAAAAACTTATTAACTAGGCCTTTAATGATTCCGGTCTAGCCCGCACGAGTCTCTCCGCTTTGGGCCTCGCTTCAGGCTCGCGCCAATGGATTTTTCCCCTTTCAGGTCGAATAAGACCTGAAAGGCGAAGAAAAAATGCTTTTAAAGATTTGACAAAAAGGTATTTATGGTCTTTTTGTCATCGCAATTCTCACCCATCACGAGTCTGACGGGGAGCCTGTGCGTGGAGACTCGTGATAAAACTTA
>CBETNY010000529.1:0-1642 GCA_965537275.1 uncultured bacterium
TATCAACCTGAAAGAAGGAAGTTATAAGCTGCAAAAAATGGTGAGCGAGGTATATTCCAAAAAACCTTCTCAACGGGGAATGCTCGATAAGGAGGTGATGAAAGCCGATGAAAGGTTGAACGTGTGTTACATGATTTTTACCGGTCAATTGTTGAAGATGGTTCCCGATCCGGAAAATCCGAACCATCCCTGGTATTCACCGGCTTCTAAACCGGAGAACTTGTCGGGTCAGGATTCGTTGATGGTGGTGAGTGTGATTCCGCAATATTTTAATGCCGTTCGCAAAGGAGAATTGAAGTTAGCCAATGAGCTAATCACCAATTTTGCAAAATACCAGAAAAAGTATGGTGCCAATATCATTCCATCCCCCGGGAAGATAAAAGCTGAATTGTTGTATAATAAATTGACGATTTTTAGCCGGCTGAGCATGTGGCTGGGAATGCTTGGTCTGGTGATGGTGATATTGACTTTTGTGGAACTGTTTCGTTCGACAAAGGCTTTAAGATTGATTTTGAAGATATTTGTATGGGTGATTGCCATGCTGTTTTTGGTTTATACTTTTGGTCTGGGATTGCGTTGGTACATTTCAGGGCATGCTCCGTGGAGTAATGGTTTCGAATCGATGATTTATATTGGCTGGGTAACATTGTTCGCCGGACTTCTGTTCTCCAAAGGGTCGAAAATGACGGTTGCTGCCACCACCATTTTGGCATCGGTTATCTTAATGGTGGCTCACCTGAGTTGGATGGATCCTGAAGTGACCAACCTGGTGCCGGTATTAAAGTCCTATTGGCTGACCATTCATGTAAGTGTGATTACGGCCAGTTATGGTTTTCTGGCACTTAGTATGTTGCTGGGATTGATTAATTTGGTGATTATGATATTTAAGAATCCGAAAAACCAAAGAAAATTATCGCAGAGAATTGCCGATTTGTCTGCCATCAACGAGCGTACCATGATTATTGGGCTGTATATGCTTACCATTGGGACTTTTCTGGGCGGTATATGGGCTAACGAAAGCTGGGGACGTTATTGGGGCTGGGATCCAAAAGAGACCTGGGCTTTGGTAAGTGTGCTGGTTTATAGCTTTATCGTGCATATGCGCTACATTCCTTCACTTAATTCGCGCTTTAGTTTTAATGTAGCCAGCGTGGTGGGGTATTTTTCCATCCTTATGACCTATTTCGGTGTAAATTATTATTTATCGGGACTTCATTCGTATGCCAAAGGCGATCCTGTTCCCATTCCTGATTTTGTTTATTATATGATTGGAATCCTGATTTTAGTGGTGGTTTGGGCCTATAATAACGAAAAGCGTCTTGAAAAGGGAGCATCATGATGAGTTGAAAGTGCGACCGTTTCCAAAAAAAATCCCGCAGCAAATTTTGCTGCGGGATTTTTTTATTAATAATCAATGAAATTCTAGAGCTTGAAGAGTAAACGGGCAAACAGGAAGCGACCACCAAATCCAAATTGAATGGCTGAACGGGGATAAATGAATCTTCCCGAACTTTGGTTGGCTTCTATGTTCTTGTCTGGATAAACATCCAATAAATTATTTGCGCCCACCGTGAGGTTAATTCCTTTGGATAAGAAATACCCAATTGACAAATCAGTAATGATTTTAGCACTGTATACCTGT
>CBETNY010000530.1:0-1632 GCA_965537275.1 uncultured bacterium
AAACCACTTTGTGCGCCCTTGTGAAAACCCTTTGTGTGCCTTGGTGGTAAAAAAGTCATTAGAATTTCATAGCTAATTCCTGTTTTGGTCTACTGATGATTGTGATTCAATTAATCTCTTCGGGATATATTCCGGCCTATCAAAATAATATTTGGCCACAAAAAGGTTTCAGAGGGCAGATTTTTATTTCATACACACGAATATTTTTACATTTGTGCAATTGTTGCAAATTGTAGTGTATGAAAAAACAGGTGAAGAATTATTTATTATGGGCTCTGGCCCTTTTGATGACCGTTTTAATGGCTTATTACCAAAGGGTTTCCGGTCCTACTTATCCGGTAAGTGGAAAAGTAAAAATCGGAGATGAGTGGGTATCCTACCGGTTGTATCGGACCCATGGTGGAAAAAACGGGGCGCCGGTAAAAATAAAGGTAAACGATACGTTGATTCGAGGGGTTGTTGAGTACAAACGATTTAAAAGTTACGACAGTCTGTCGCGTTCCGCCTTAAGATTGGAAGGACATTATTTGGTTTTTGCATTGCCCCATCTACCTCCTGCCGGAAAAATGATGTACCGGGTAATTTTAACAAAGGGAGACCGGAAAGTTAGCCTGAATCAGGGGAAATTTGTGGTGCTACGGTATAAAGGGAAAGTGCCGGTTGGTATTTTGGTTCCTCATATCTTTTTTATGTTTTTATCCTTGTTGTTTGGTTCGCGTGCTTTTCTTGCTGTGCTCAACAGGGAAGAGGATCATGTCACTTATCTGGTAACTGTGGTGATGATTAGCCTGGTAATTGGTGGGCTGATTTTGGGGCCCATCGTTCAAAAGTATGCCTTTGGAGCCTATTGGACAGGATGGCCCTTTGGGCACGATTTAACCGACAATAAAACCTTTTTCATGGTGGTTTTCTGGCTGGTTGCCTGGTTTAAAGTCAGAAAAAATGCAGCCCATCGCCTATGGGTAATTATTGCAATGTTTGTTATGATGGCTGTCTATTTAATTCCTCACTCGGCATGGGGTTCGGAAATTGATTATACCAAAACACAGGTTCCTACACACGTTGAAATTAAAAAATAGTCATGAACATTTTTATTGTTTTAATCACGGTACTGGTTTCAATTTTAGCTTTCAATAATGATACATTCATGGCTCGGCTTAAGTTTAATGCTTATGCCATCAAGTATCGAAAGGAGAGTTGGCGATTTGTTTCGTATGCCTTGGTGCATGCCGGTTGGATGCATTTGTTGATCAATATGTGGGTGTTGTATTCCTTTGGAGAGGTTGTCGAACGAAGTCTGATAAATATTTTCGGATTGAAAGGAAACGTTTACTATTTGCTGCTTTATTTAGGCGGAATTTTGTTTGCTGTTTTGGTCGATTTCAGAAAACAAAAAGAGAATCCGTATTATAGTGCCGTAGGTGCTTCGGGAGCGGTTTCGGCAGTCGTATTTGCCAGTATTCTCATCTATCCGGTAGCAGGTATTTACCTGTTCCCCATTCCATTTGCTATTCCGGCATGGATTTTCGGGATTTTGTATCTTGTTTATTCGGCTTTTATGCAAAATAACGGACGCGATCACGTGGGGCATAGTGCCCATTTGTGGGGGGCGGTCTTTGGATTGGTTTTTAC
>CBETNY010000531.1:0-1619 GCA_965537275.1 uncultured bacterium
TAAAGATGACCGGGTTTTGCTTGTGAAAACGGGTATTTCAGCGGTAAGTACGCAAGGAGCAAGAGACAATCTGAACAAAGAAATTCCTGATTGGGATTTTAACGCAATTCGTGAAAAAGCCAGTGAAACCTGGAACCATGCGCTGAATAAGATTCAGGTAAGGGGAGATAAAGTAAATAAAACAATATTCTATACCGCATTGTATCACACCATGTTGGCGCCAAACCTGTATATGGATGTCGATGGGAAATATCGCGGAACCGATCAGAAAATACATCAGGCTGAGGGTTTTACCAATTATACTGTTTTTTCGCTTTGGGATACGTTTCGGGCCACGCATCCCCTTTATACTTTAATCGAACAGAAAAGAGATGCCGATTTTATTAAAACGTTTATCCACCAATACGAAAACGGCGGTCAGTTGCCGGTGTGGGAATTGGCCGGAAATTATACCGGTTGCATGATTGGTTATCATGCGATTCCCGTTATTGTAGATGCTTATATGAAAGGCATCCGTAACTTCGATGCCGTGAAAGCTTTTGAGGCCATGAAACACAGCGCCATGGAAAATCATCTGGGTTTGGACTCCTATAAAAAAGAGGGGTATATTTCGGCAGAAAAAGAGCCTGAATCGGTATCCAAAACACTCGAATATGCTTACGACGACTGGTGTATAGCACAAATGGCTTCGGCTTTGGGCCATCCCAAGCAGGCCACTTATTTTCGACGCAGGGCACAATCGTATAAAAACTTGTTTGACCCCCAAACAGGTTTCATGCGTCCCAAACGTTACGGCCTTTGGAAATTTCCTTTCGATCCCACAGAAGTTGATTTTAACTATACCGAAGCCAATGCCTGGCAATATACTTTTTTTGTGCCTCAGGATGTTTCGGGATTGATGCAGCTGATGGGGGGGAAGACGCGGTTTGCAAACAAATTGGATCAGCTGTTTGGCACAAGCAGCAAGCTCAATGGCCGCACACAGCCTGATATTACCGGCTTGATTGGTCAATATGCTCATGGAAACGAACCCAGTCATCACATTGCTTATCTGTACGATTATGCGGGTCAACCATGGAAAACACAAGCCATGGTGCGCCAGATTTTATCCGAAATGTATGCCGATAAACCCGATGGGTTGGTGGGTAATGAAGATTGCGGACAAATGTCGGCCTGGTATGTCTTGAGTAGCATGGGGTTTTATTCGGTTACACCGGGTTCGGAAGTCTATGCCATCGGAACTCCGATTTTTAAGGAGGTGAAAATGCATCTTGAAAATGGACGTACATTCGTTATTAAAGCCAAAAACCTGAGCCCCGAAAACAAATATATTCAGTCTGCTACCCTGAATAATGTGGCCTATAACAAAGCTTATATCACACACAAAACGATTATGAAGGGAGGAGAGATGGTTTTTGTTATGGGTGACAAACCTAATAAACAGTGGGGTTCACAACCCGATGAAATACCGGTTTCTGTCATCAACCAAAATCTAATTTTGCCGGTACCCTATACCCAGGTTAAAAAACGAGTGTTCACCGGAACGGTGCCTGTGGGATTGTTCGATGTGGACAGTCTGGCTGAAATTTACTATAGCCATAAAAAAAGTTTACCTGAAT
>CBETNY010000532.1:0-1614 GCA_965537275.1 uncultured bacterium
TATACTAATTTGATTCTTTTCATCAGGCTCATTATTAATCAATTAGTTATTAGTGCGAAACTTTAGTTAATAATTAAAAGTGTTACGGGAATCGGAATAACTTGATGTGATTTAAGCCTCTTCTGCAAAATAGCGGTAGAAGTGGCAAATGGTTTCAATGCCCTTGTAAAAATGCTCCACCGGATAATTTTCGTTGGGCGAATGAATGGCATCCGATTCGAGACCAAATCCCATCAAAATGGATTTGATACCCAATGTCTTTTCAAATGTGGAAATGATGGGGATGCTTCCGCCACTGCGGGTGGGAACCGGTTGTTTTCCATAGGTTTGAAAGTACGCTTTCTCGGCTGCTTTGTAAGCCGGAAGGTCGATGGGGCAAACATAAGCCTGGCCGCCATGCAGCGAATCGACTTTTACTTTTACCGATTTAGGGGCCAGCGTTACGAAATATTTTTCAAACATGCGGGCGATTTTTTCGTGATCCTGGTTGGGAACCAGTCGTGAAGAGATTTTGGCGTAGGCTTTGGAAGGTAACACGGTTTTGGCTCCTTCGCCGGTATACCCGCCCCAAATGCCGCAAACATCGAAGGAGGGTCTGATTCCGGTTCGCTCGAGTGTGGTGAAACCGGCTTCACCCTGAAGGGCTTCCACATCGATGGCTTGTTTGTATTCGGCTTCATCGAACGGGGCTTTGTTGAGCAGTTCACGCTCTTTGGGAGTAGCTTCCAACACATCATCGTAAAAGCCGGGCATGGTAACGCGGTTGTTTTCGTCGGTCATGGAGGCAATCATTTTTGACAATACATTGATGGGATTGGCTACTGCTCCGCCAAAGAGGCCTGAATGCAGGTCGCGGTTCGGACCGGTGACTTCCACCTGCCAGTAAGCCAGCCCGCGAAGTCCGACGGTAATGGAAGGGACATCGCTGGCAATCATGCCCGTATCGGAAACCAGAATGATGTCGGCCTTTAGAAGCTCTTTGTTGGTTTCGCAAAATTCACCGAGACTTACCGAGCCGATTTCCTCTTCTCCTTCGATCATGAATTTGAAATTGACCGGTAGCATGTCGTTTTTCACCATGGTTTCGAAGGCTTTCACATGCATAAATCCCTGGCCTTTATCATCGTCGGCGCCCCGGGCATAAATTTTTCCGTCACGGATTTCCGGTTCAAACGGCGGCGATTTCCACAAATCAATGGGGTCGACCGGCATGACGTCGTAATGGGCATACACCAATACGGTGGGTTTGGACGGATCGATGATTTTTTCGGCATAAACCACCGGATTTCCCTTGGTGGGCATAATTTCGGCTTTGTCGGCACCGGCATTTAGAAATTGTTCTTTGTAATAAGTAGCCGCCCTTAACATATCCTTTTTATGTTCTGATTGGGAGCTGATGGATGGAATGCGGATGATTCCGAAAAGTTCCTCAAGGAAACGGTCTTTGTTTGTTTCGATGTACGATTTGATTTTTTCCATGTGTTTGTGTGTGTAAATGGATGTTTTCGATATAAAAAGTTCGATAAAAATAGGGTTTTTTGGGATATAGAATTGAATTTGCAAAAAACATATCAGAATTGAGTGAATTTTGTTCATTCCTATTTTGACGCGCTG
>CBETNY010000533.1:0-1608 GCA_965537275.1 uncultured bacterium
ACATTCGGAATTTAAAGAAATATCCATCTATGGTCGATGAGAAAATATCCATTTATGGGTGGTTGCTTTTAATGGAATCCGCTGGTTGAATTATCTTAAAGTAATTTCAAGGATGTTTTTTGTGTGGGTTGTAAGGCTGTAATGCCTTGATGTACGGTAGCCGATAATCCACAGGATGGTGTTGCCTGACACCAGCAGCCATATGTTTTCTTTTTCGAACCGGTTGATTTTCTTATCAATAAAAAAATCACTGACGAGCTTGCTTCCCTTCATACCGAAAGGTTCAAAACGGTCACCCTTTTCCCATTTTCTAATAAAAAGAGGGGACTGTATTTTATCCAGGTCGAAATAGGCTTTGCCGGGGTTCTTTTCCAGGATGAAATTCGAATCTTTTTTGATGAGCCTAAGTTCCAGGGGAACGGGCTTTGTCAATAATCCCGATTTGATTTCAACCGGCCAGTTAATCTTATTGGTGGTGGTAAGGGGATGAATAATAAGCGATTCACGGTCGGAAAGCAAGCGGTATGATCCGGAAGAATAGATTTGTCCGCATTGATCTTCATTCATGGTTTGGCTGATTTGGACCACCTGACTTCGATTAAAACCAAAATCGCGAAGCAGATAGTAAAGTAGAACCTGAATCTGAGGATAGGCGTTAAGTTTTTCTTTTGAAATCTGAAACCGGTTTCCCCGGGTTTCAACCAAATCCCGTTTCTTTTCGGCCACCAGCCACTTGAAGAGTTTATCGGTATCTTTTAATTTATCCATGGTTTCTGAGAGTGCCGTTCGGCTTCCCGGAAAATGATCTTCCATAAAGGGCATCAGGTGATGTCGGATGCGGTTGCGCAGATAATCATCGGTGGCATTGGTAGAATCTTCACGAAAGTTTAGTTTTTGATTATTAGCGTATTGCAGAATTTCATCGCGTGAAGCAAAAAGGATCGGTCTGATGATGTGGTTTCGTTCCACGGGAATACCTTTAAGTCCGTGAAGGCCGGAACTGCGGAACAGATTAATAAAGAAAGTCTCTGCATCATCATCGCGGTTATGGCCAATGGCAAGCTTTTGAAAATGGTGTTCGTTCATCAGTTTTTCAAACCAGGCATAACGAAGGTCGCGTGCAGCCATTTCGATGCTGATGTGATGTTCTTTGGCAAAACCTGTTGCATGACATTGGTTTACAAAAACCGGAAGGCCATATTTTTTGGCAAGCTGCCTTACAAAAGCCTCGTCACCGTCCGACTCATCGCCACGCAAATGAAAGTTACAATGGGCCACAGCCGGTTTAAAACCGCTTTGTACCAACAGGTCGAGCATCACTACCGAATCGACTCCGCCGCTGACTGCCGCCAGAATTTTGTCGTTTTTACTACAAAGGTGGTGGCGTGTAATATGTTGCCGGAATTTTTGAATCACGGTACAAAGGTATGAAAAGGTACATTGACAATGGAATTTCCGGGTTTAAATTGGGTATGATTCAAGTTAGGGTACGAGCGGACGCTCGCACCAGTGAGATTTAAATTGAGTATGATTGAGGTTAAGGTACGAGCGGATGCTCGCACCAGTGGGAGGGGCGGACGCTCGCACCAGCGGTGGGGGTTCTATTCC
>CBETNY010000534.1:0-1591 GCA_965537275.1 uncultured bacterium
GGTTCCGATTTTTTCATGGCGGCATCATGATCATCCAGATATCCAGAAGCCCCCCCTTTTACATTGGGAATCATCAACGACCATGTTTCCCCGATTCCATAACTCCAGGCCGTAATATAATCTCTGTCCAACCCGCTGGATTTATTTTCTTTTTCTTTTGTTAATTCGGGTTTACCGCGCATGGTGTACTTACCATATTCCCAAGTACCCCATAAACTGGTCAGGTTGGCGGCAATGGCCAATAGTGCAGCAACAAGGAGGATGGTGGTTGCCTTAAAAAAATGCTGCATCTGTTTGGCACGAAGGTTTTCGATTAACAGATAAATCCCGACCACCAAAATTAAAATAAGCAAATAGTACGTAATTTGTAGATGCCCTGCTTTTATTTCAAGCGCCAGTGCCAAGGCCGTGAGGGCAGCCCCTTTAAGATACTTTCCACGAAAAGTCCAAAGGATTCCTGCCAATACGGGGGCCATATAGCCAATGGCATGCGCCTTGGAAGTATGCCCCGCTCCCAATATGATGAAAAAATAGGAGGACAAAGCAAACGCCATGGCCCCGACAATACTTAGCCAGACATCCACTCCCATCACCAGCAATAAGACAAAAAATCCCAGGAAATAGAGAAATACCAGGTCAGCAGGTGAGGGCAAACCCAGCCTCAGGGCTTTGTCGACATATTGCGTTAAATTGCCGGCATATTTCACTGAAATTTGCCAGGCAGGCATGCCGCCAAACATGGAGTTGGTCCACAAAGGTTCCTCACCGGTTTTTGCGCGAAAATCAACAATTTCTTTGGACATCCCTTTAAACATGGCAATGTCGTGTTGTTTCAGGCTTTTCCCTTCAAAAACGGGGGAAAAATAAACCACAATAATGCCAAGGAATACAGCAAATGCCACAAAATAGGGAATCAGTTTTTTAAATACTTTGTTATTCATCTTTTGGTTCTTCATCAGGTTTTATTTCCTCAAAATCGACATATTCACCAAATTCCTGATCATGGGTTTTGGTCTGCTCAGATTTTTCGACCTGTATTTCAACTTCGCCCTCATTTTTCCGGGTATCTTGGTTAAAACCCTGCTTATACTTTTCCTGTTGTTTGTTAAGTAAATGTAGTATTAACCAGGGTAAGGCATATTTAAAAAACAACTTTCCGCCGTACCAAAGAATTAAAACAACCAGTATAAAGGTGAGAAATCCATTCATGTCGTACAATTTACTCTGCGAAAGTATTGAAATTTATCCAACCTCTTTGGCCATTCCTCCCAAAAAAATTCTTAGAAACCTAAAGCAGAGCATCAATACTTAGTCGCTCCTTATCAACCAAAAGACAGAACAGACTGCTTTTGATTTTGTATCGGTGATTTTCCCATCATCTATGCAAGGTTTTTATCTAAAGCAAGACTTTTCCTGCAATTTCACAGTAGAAAAACCACCTGCTTTTCTACAAATTGAGGATGATTTTTAACACTTTAAACCTTTTTTAAGAATGACCAATTAAAACCATATAACAAAAAAGACCTGTAATCCCACTTAGGGATTACAGGTCTCTTTTTACATGCGCAATAACGCTATCTCACAATTTTAA
>CBETNY010000535.1:0-1587 GCA_965537275.1 uncultured bacterium
TTTTAATCATTGGTTAGGTGATGATCGGATGTGTATTGTTTGTGTTAAAACCGTTTAAATATATGGTTTCTTGCATTTAATAATGACTTACTTTTGTCATCGGAGAGAGATTGAAACTAAAATAATCAAATAAGATGAATCAAACAGCATTAATTACCGGTGCTTCAAGTGGTATTGGTATGGAATTGGCAAAAATTCATGCCTCCAATGGCGATCATTTAATATTGGTCGCACGAAGTTTGGAAAAACTGGAAAAGTTAAAATCAGAGATTGAAATCACAACTCATGTAAAGGTTAAAGTCATTCAAAAGGATTTGTCGCGCGCGGGTGCAGCACTTGAAGTGTTTCAGGAGGTGGCAGCACAAAATATTCAGGTGGATTATTTAATTAACAATGCCGGTTTTGGTGATTACGGATGGTTTTACGAAACCAGCTGGGAAAAAGAGCAGCAGATGATTAACCTGAACATCACCGCCTTAACGCATTTTTGCAAATTATACCTGCCGGAGATGGTGAAACGGGGTAGCGGAAAAATAATGAATGTGGCTTCCACAGCTTCCTTTCAGGCCGGTCCCGGAATGGCGGTGTATTATGCCACCAAGGCCTATGTGTTGCATTTCTCGGAGGCTTTGCACAGTGAGGTGAGGAAAAAAGGGGTGACGGTAACAGCTTTATGCCCGGGCGCTACCGAAAGTGGATTCAGCGCAGCGGCCAACATGGAGGATAGCAAGCTGTTTGATGGGAAAAAGTTGCCTACCTCGGCTCAGGTTGCCCGTTATGGTTACAAAGCGATGATGAAAGGAAAAGCGGTAGCCATTCATGGCATGATGAACTCTTTGATGGTCAATTCGGTGCGCTTTGTCCCTCGCAGTTGGGTGGTGGCTCTGGTGAAAAAAATCCAGGTGAAAGAGAAATAGTACGTGATTATTTTCTGAGATGTAGCAGAATCACATTCTCCACATGATGGGTTTGTGGAAACATATCCACCGGTTGAATTTTTTTGATTTCGTACTTTTCGTTGAGCAGTGCCACATCGCGGGCTTGCGTTGCCGGGTTACAACTCACATAAACAATCTTTTGAGGTTCGGCCTTGAGAATTTGTTCGATGACCTTCGGATGCATGCCGGCTCGTGGCGGATCGGTGAGCAGAACATCGGGTTTGCCATGCGTTTTGATAAAAGTTTCATCCAATAGTTTGGCCATATCTCCCCAATGAAATGCCACATTTTCGATGGCATTGTCCACAGCATTTTTATGGGCATCTTGTACCGCCTCTTCCACATATTCTATGCCCACCACTTGCTTTACCGAACGAGCAATAAACAGGGCGATGGTACCTGTTCCGGTGTAAAGATCATAAACCAGTTCGTCGCCTTTGAAATCGGCAAAGTCATGGGCGGTTTTGTATAGTTTCCAGGCCTGTTCGGGATTGGTTTGGTAAAAGGATTTGGGGCCGACTTTAAAATGGAGGTCCTTTTGCCGGGGAGTTGCTGCAGGCATAATCTCCAGATTATGGTCTTTTCCTTTAAATAAAACGGCTTCCAGATCGTGAATTGAATCGTTTCTTTTTGTGTTGACGACATACAT
>CBETNY010000536.1:0-1587 GCA_965537275.1 uncultured bacterium
AATCCCCTTTAAAATTTGGCTGTCTATTTCCTATGTCATCGTCTTTACTACCATCCTGGCCTATTTCCTCAACAATTATTCGCTCAAGCGGATAAGCCCGGCAGCCAACAGCTCCTATATCTATTCGCAACCTGTTATTGCTTCTTTGGTGGCGCTGGCTGCCGGGAAAGACAGGATAACCGGTAACGAAATTGTGGCCATGCTGTTGATATTTGCCGGTGTGTTTATCGTGAACCGGTTTCCGTCTCCGGTCAAAACAAAACCTTAATGGTTTTGCCCGCATCGAATCTTTAGAAAAAGGGCAGAGGAAAATTATCCATGAATATTTTGAATACTTATCACCGGTTTTTTAATCCATTGCAGTTTAGTTTGTAAATTTGTAAAAAAAATAATCATGCATCAAAGTCTGAACCAAATACCCCACCTGAAATTTACGGATAAAAATAATTTTTTCCTGCTGGCAGGTCCCTGTGTAATCGAGAATGAGCGCATGGCCTATCCCATAGCCAAGCGGATTCTTGAGATTACCACTCGCCTGGAAATTCCATTCATTTTTAAAGCTTCTTACAAAAAAGCCAATCGATCGCGGGTAGATTCTTTTAGAGGAATTGGTGATGAAAAAGCCTTAAGGATTTTGCGTGATGTTGCCGATACGTTTGAAATCCCCGTCATTACAGATGTACATTCGGAAGCAGAGGCCCGCAGGGCAGCTCAATATGTGGATGTGCTGCAAATTCCTGCCTTTTTGTGCCGGCAAACCGAATTGCTGATGGCTGCCGGTGAAACGGGCAAAGTGATTAATATTAAAAAAGGCCAATTTGTGTCGGGCGAATCCATGCGTTTTGCTGTGGAAAAAGTTCGGGCAACCGGAAACGAGAACATCTGGCTCACCGAACGCGGCAGCATGTTCGGCTATGGTGATTTGGTGGTCGATTACCGCAATATTCCCGAAATGAAGAAGATTGGTGTTCCGGTGGTTCTCGATATCACCCATTCGCTGCAGCGTCCCAACCAAAGCAGTGGAATTACAGGTGGCCGTCCCGATTTGATTGAAACCATGGGAAGAGCGGGAGTTGCTGCCGGAGTGGACGGAATCTTTTTGGAAACCCATCCTAAACCGGCCATCGCCAAATCGGATGGTGCCAATATGCTTCAACTTGATTTGCTTGAAAACCTGCTGGAACATTTGGTGGCTATCAGAAAAACCGTCAATAATTTTTAAGGGGTATCGGCTTTCTCAAAAGCATCGTAAAAGAGTTGATGAATTTTGGTGCGGATGTCTTCATTCGTGATGCGGTTGTTGTTTGTCGACGGAAAAGTCCGGTTGGACAAAAAGACGTAAATCAATTCATTTTCAGGGTCTGCCCAGGTATAGGTGCCGGTGTAGCCGGAGTGTCCAAAGCTGGCCGGTGAGGCTGATTTACAGTTCGATAAATGGTCTTCGTATCGTAACAGGGGTTTGTCGAATACCAGCCCCCTGCGATTGCTGTCAGCTAAAAAATACCGGTGATTAAATGCACGGATAACCGATTTTTTTAAAAGCGTTTTTCCTTCATAGGTGCCGCCGTTGAGCAGCATCTGCATCAC
>CBETNY010000537.1:0-1585 GCA_965537275.1 uncultured bacterium
TTGATTTTAATTGAAGACTTTATTTTGAACTGTTTTACATGAACAAGACTGTAAAGGATGATGTGGCTGGTCTGGTTTTTATCCTGATTCTCTTTTTATTTCCACTTAAGGGGAATGCCCAATTGTCCTGCACCATTAGTATCGATCGATCGTTACCCGTTTGCCGGGGAGAAACATTTGGTCTGAGTGTTCCTGCACAAAACGGATTAAGGTACCGGTGGACACCTACCGGAGATACCACACCTGCTATCCGGACAAGCATTACCGAACCCGCCGATTTTCAGGTAACTGTTACCAACCCTTCAACCGGAGAGTCGTGTGTAAGCAACCCTTTTCATGTCGATGTATCGGCACCCATCCGGGTACATTTTGATCAGTTGCAGTTAACTTGTACCGATGCAGATCAGGATAACGGCCATACGGCACAGGTGAGGGCTGTTGCCACAGGAGCCTTTGAGTCATCTGAATATCAGTACTTTTGGGATGTAAAGCCCATTCAGCTTGCTCCCGGTGATCCTTCGGTGGCGGTAGGATTGCAAGCCCATCAATATTATGCCATCCGTGTGCAGGACCCCAATGGTTGCTCTGTACGCGATACCTTCTACACCAAAGCCTACCCCAATCCGGTGGTTAAAATAATAGCTGATCCCGATACGGCATACATTCAAAATCCACATATTCAATTTTCGTTTGAAAATTTATCCGACACCATCCAAATTGCCAATACTTTTTGGGAGTTCGATCAGGATGCAAACTCGTATTCCGAACCAACCTTGAATTATACCTTTACGGAAACGGGTACCTATCAGACGTACCTGAAGGTGTTTAATCGTGAGGGATGTGATACGCTGTACACCAAAACCGTTCATGTTTTCCCGGTTCAACTTTTTATTCCCAATGTATTTACCCCCAACGGGGATGGAATAAACGATTTCTTTGTGATTACCGATGGCGGAGGGGCCGGCAACCAGAACAATGCCTTTAAATCGATGTCTGCCGGTGCTGCCTATAAACCCTTAAATGCCTATTACGAAAGTACCCACCTGGTTATCTTTAACCGACTGGGACGCATTGTTTATGAAACCGATGATTATAAAAATAATTGGGATGGTGGTAATTTGCCCGATGGTACTTATTACTATGTGTTAAAATGTAAAGGTTTTAAGGATAAAAAAGTGGTTTATAAAGGTTCTGTGAGTATCTTTGCAGGCAATAAGAAATAAAAATAGTGCATCATGAAGGTTAAATTATTGCTGCTTCCTTTGTTAGGCCTGTTTGTTTTGGGTGCATGCCATCAACAAAAAGGGAAGCAAGGCACTGAAAAAAAGACAACGGCGATAGAAAAACCGGCCACCCTTTCGAGTCAAAAATTACCGGTATTGCAGTTTGATGAAACGGTACATGATTTTGGCAAAATGGAGCAGGGCGAGATTGTTAAGTACAGCTTTCACTTTAAAAATGTGGGTGAAGCACCTTTAAGAATTAACAGAGTGGCTACCAGCTGTGGTTGTACGGTTGGGAAATATCCCCATCAGCCTGTTAAGCCCGGTGAAGAATCTGACATTGAGGTTACTTTTAATAGCAG
>CBETNY010000538.1:0-1583 GCA_965537275.1 uncultured bacterium
CGTTTCATTTCTTCACAAGTAAAATTAACAAGTCATTACCGGCAAAAAGCTACACGATGATTCGGGCACCCCATGTTAATTGGCTACTCGATTCGATTGTTCCTTTTTGTACTTTTCAGGGATATCAGGAATACCATCACCATCGGTATCTTTTAATTGTTGTAAATATCTCACCACTCCCATCCATTCGGCTCCTCCCTGCACACCTTCTTGTTGTGTATCAAAATCGATGATGGCTTTTTGCATGTCACGGATCGGCTTTCCAAACCGGTCTTTAGGAATCACATTCACCAGACCTTTGCTCAATTTTTTCACTCTGCCAATAAAGCTCAGTAAATAAGTATCGGCGGTAATGCTGTATAGGTGCAAATTATTTTTGTCCAGATCGATGGGACTGCCGTTAATTTCAATTTTATATACCCTTCGCAGCATGATTTTTTTAGGATGATAATACACTTTGGCTCCTGAAACAAACACGTACCCATCATCCGAATGCGACAACAACAATACCTCCATCAGATTTTTCAGTTCATGACCCGTGATATAAATTCTGGCCAAAGGATATCCGGGCATGTCTGTATTACCCCATCCCAGCGACATCAGCCGGAACACATCGGGAGGCGTAATAACACCTGTTTTTCCTTTCAAAATATTGTCGCGAACCGTTCCCGAAGCAAGCAATTCCACATCGGTACCTCCTCCCTGCCGGTCGACATAATTTTTCACGGCATCGGCAACAAACACGCCAAGGCTGGTGTGTTCATAACCCCTTTTATTGTGTTTCATCATATCGAAAGAGGTCTCTGCCAGCGGCTTTGTCCAGCTAAGATTTTCCTTCAGGAGAAATTTTTTCTCAATCTGCTTTTTATAGGCATCAATTTTTGCTTCTATGGCCGGATCACCAGCAATGTCATCGTTGATGGGAATCAATTTAAACTCATAGCCAACCAGATGACCGTCTTTCACCTCCAAATTGAGGCGTCCCAGATTATGCAAATAGCTGCCGGTTTGAACAATTAACGTATTTCTCACCTTGATGGGCTCAGGGGTAACTACATGGGTATGACCGCTGATAATCACATCGATATATTTAGCCTTTTTTGCCAATTTCACATCCTCGCCATAAAACCCGCCTTTTCCATCGGGATAAACACCGCTGTGTGACAGGCATACCACCAAATCGACATGCTTTTCCTTTTTCAACATCTTAGCCAACCGACGGGCGGTTTTCCTTTGTTTTTCAACCGCCACAGGGGCTTTCATGGGTGCGACATCTGCCGCGTCAACACCCAAAATTCCGATAATCCCAATGGCGACTCCCTTTATACTCACAATGTGATAGGGTAGAATGGTATGATCGTTAAACAATTCGGCCAATGCTGCATCTTTGGGAGAATCCTCGTCGGGGCGCAAATTAGAGGCCACAATTTGAGGAATACCCCCATTGGTTTTGGCGGCACTGATAACTCCGGCAAGTTTGTTGGGGCCGTAGTCGAACTCATGATTCCCAATGGTAACCACCTGATAGCCCATGGCTTTCATCATAGCAAGCTGAAAACCGGTTTCCGGTTCCAACGTATTAA
>CBETNY010000539.1:0-1551 GCA_965537275.1 uncultured bacterium
TTAAAAAGTTCATCACAAAATGAGTTACGCCACCCATTGCTTAAAAAATGTATATTTACCATCCAAATTTGATTGATTAATCACTAAAACCATGAAAAATTTTCATCGCATCGCCCTACTGCTGTTTTTCGCACTCCTTTGGGAAGCTCCATTAAAAGCACAGAAACATTTTCAAACGAAAGATTATTACACCAAAACCGCCTATCGCATTCCCATGCGCGACGGGACAAAGCTTTATACCGTGGTTTACACACCCAAAGACACTACGGTGAATTATCCCATGCTTTTATGGCGAACCCCCTATTCGTGTGCCCCTTACGGGAAAAATGAATACCGCCGGTTGCCTCTCGAATTGGCCAAAGCAAAGTTCATTTTTGTGTATCAGGATGTCCGTGGCAGATTTATGTCGGAGGGCAACTATGTGAATATGCGTCCTTATATTCCAAACAAAACCAATAAAAATCAGATAGATGAAAGCAGTGATGCCTATGACGCCATCGACTGGCTGGTGAAAAACGTGAAACACAACAATGGCAAGGTAGGGATGTTCGGTATTTCCTATCCCGGATTTTATGCGGCCATGGCCTGTATCGATGCACATCCTGCCTTAAAAGCCGTTTCGCCCCAGGCACCCATTGCCAACTGGTTTGTGGATGACGATATGCACCACCACGGAGCCCTGTCGTTGCAAATGGCTTTTAACTTCTTCTCGGTATTCGGTATCAAGCGCGACAGCCTGACCACCCATTGGCCCCGTCGACTGCAACGCCCTTCGCCGGATGCTTACACGTTTTTTAAATCGGTTGAACCCCTGCGGAACATTAACAAGCAATATTTTCATCACCAAATTCATTTTTGGAACCAGGTGGTGAAACATCCCGATTACGATGATTTCTGGCAAAGCCGGAACACACTCCCCCATTTTAAAAACATCAAACCGGCAGTGATGGTTGTGGGCGGATGGTACGACAGCGAAGACCTTTACGGAACGCTTCACACCTATCAAAGCATCGAAGAAAAAAATCCCACCAATAAAAACATTCTTGTAATGGGTCCCTGGCCCCATGGCTGGTGGTCCAGAAGCAGTGGCAACCAACTGGGAGATATGAATTTTGGCAGTCCGACAGGCAAATACTATCGCGAAAGTATAGAACTTCCGTTTTTCAATTTTTATCTTAAAGGCAAAGGTAAACCTGATTTCCCAGAAGCAAGGATGTTCAACACCGGCACGAACCAAGGGGAGATTTTCGACCGGTGGCCGCCACAAGAAGCGGTTCAAAAAACCTTCTACCTGGCAGCTTTCCACCAACTGAAAGCGCAAAAAGCCACCCAAAGCGGTTATGACGAATACCTTGCCGACCCCATGCACCCGGTACCATACACGGCACACATCATCGACTCAAGGCAAATGTATTATCGGCCTTACATGAACGAAGACCAGCGGTTTGCTTCGCGGAGGCCTGATGTATTGGTTTACGAAACACCGGCCTTACAAAAAGAAATGACCATCGCCGGACCGGTTTTGGCCGACCTTTTTGGCTCCACAACAGG
>CBETNY010000540.1:0-1549 GCA_965537275.1 uncultured bacterium
TGTATTTAAAACTTCCATTGAACAGCACCTTGGAGAAGTTTCCTTTTTTAAAGTTTACGGCGGTGAGATTACCGAAGGGATGGACATGGTGAACCCACGTACCGGAAACAAAGAACGGATTACCCAGCTGTTCTGTCTGAATGGCAAAAACCGTGAAAAGGTGGACAGTGTTTTGGCCGGTGATATCGCCACGACCATTAAACTAAAAGACGTTCACACCGGTGATTCGCTCATGGATCCGAAACATGCTGATGCCGGATTCGAAAGCTTCACCATTCCCAACGCATTGTATACGGTGGCCATTAAAGCGGTTAATTCGGCTGACGACGAAAAACTGGGTGCTTTACTCAACGAAATGCACAAAACCGATCCCAGCCTGGGTATTGAATACTCACGTGAGTTAAAACAGCTGCTGGTAAAAAGTCAGGGCGAATTTCACATCAATACGGTAAAATGGTACCTCACCAAAGCCAATAATCTGGAGGTTGAGATTATCACCCCCAAGGTTCCTTATCGCGAAACCATCACCAAGATTGCCGATGCCAGTTATCGTCATAAAAAACAATCGGGTGGTTCGGGTCAGTTCGGTGAAGTTCATTTACGCATTCAGCCCTATGTGGAAGACTATGAAAAACCCACCGATTTTCCTGTAAGGGGTACCGAAGAGCACGATCTCCCCTGGGGTGGAAAACTGATTTTTAATAACTGTATTGTCGGGGGTGCCATCGATGCCCGTTTTATGCCGGCTATTCTCAAAGGAATTATGGAGCGCATGACCGAAGGCCCGTTAACCGGTTCGTATGCCCGCGATATTGTTGTGTATGTTTATGATGGGAAAATGCACCCGGTCGATTCAAACGAAATTTCGTTTAAACTTGCCGGACGTCACGCTTTCAGTACGGCTTTTAAATCGGCCGGACCTAAAATTATGGAACCTGTTTACGATGTCGAAATCACGGTTCCCGAAGATATGATGGGTGCTGTGATGACCGACTTGCAAGGTCGTCGTGGGATTATCATGGGAATGGACAGCAAAGGTAAAAATCAAATTATCCGCGCGAAAGTACCGGGAGCTGAAATGGCCCGATATGCCACTTCCCTCAGTTCGATTACTTCGGGACGGGGAACTTTTAGTCTGGAATTTGATCAGTATCAGCAGGTTCCGTCAGATGTTCAGGAAAAACTGTTGAAGGAGTACGAGGCTTCGCAGCAGGAAGAAGAATAAAATGGATAAAAGTCATTTGTAGGCAACTGCTTCGTATGTTCGTATGAAGGAGTTGCCTTTTTTTTTGATTTGCAGGGATAAATCCTTTTGGGATTTTTGACAAAATGAATAACCATTATCAGCGCATCAAAACAGGAATTGGCTTTTAAATGCTACAGTCGTTGGTTTTTTTACCACAAAGGCGCTCAAAGGGTTTTCACAAAGGCGCACAAAGAAGTTTCCAAATCTAACTTTAGCCACTCCAAACTCCAGGCACTTTAGCGCACTTTAGGCACTCCAAACTCTATCCTCTCCTTTTACTTGTCAGCATTTAACCACAAAGGC
>CBETNY010000541.1:0-1543 GCA_965537275.1 uncultured bacterium
ATTTCGGCTTACGCCAATACGGGGGAGATCAATTTTGTCATCAGCAAAAAACAGGAAGCCATGGAGGCAGTGGTTAACTTTTTTAAGAAGACGGAGCAACCCACGGCCTATTTCGATTTTGACGGCTACCGTCTTGAATTTCCGGAATGGTGGTTCAACATCAGACCCTCCAATACCGAACCCTACCTCAGGTTTCTGGCCGAAGCCCAATCGCAGGAACTATTGGATGAAAAAACCGCTCAGGTGAAAAGTCTTTTACAACCCTATCTTGATTAAATCATGAAGAAATACCTGATAATCGTTTTGTTAGGAAGCGTACTTGGTCTGCAGGCACAGAACACGACGACACGCGATACTGTGAACCACCGGCAACTAAGGCTGATTGGATACACCGTAAGCGGACTTTACGTGGCCTCTATGGCAGTGCTCTATCAGGCATGGTATAAAGATTATCAGGGGGGCAGTTTTCATTGGGCCGACGATGCCGGCGAATGGCGACTCAAAGACAAAATGGGCCACTTTACGACAACCTATCAGGTAGGCAATTATGGATACCTCATGTTACGAAATGCAGGTTTGCCCGAAAACAAAGCCATCTGGTATGGCGGCACCTGGGGATTTATTTATATGGCCAGCATCGAGGTACTCGACGGCTTTTCCGATGGCTGGGGAGCCTCTCCATCCGACCTGCTTGCCAACACTGTTGGAACCGGACTTTTTGTTGCCCAGCAAGCCCTATGGCATCAACAAAGAATTCGTCCCAAATTTTCGTATCATCCTACCCAATATGCCCAATACCGGCCCGATTTATTGGGTGAAAACGGATGGCAACGCATCATCAAAGATTACAATGGCGAAACCAATTGGCTCTCCTTTAACATCCACCATTTCTTAAAGTCAGGCAATCGGTTTCCCAAATGGCTTTGTGTATCCCTGGGATATGGAGCCACCGGCATGTTGGGCGCTTACGATAACCCCACAGAATATCAGGGAACGCCTTTGCCTTCTTTCAAAAGAAGGAGTCAATTTTATTTTTCCGTTGATGTGGACTGGACTCAGATTAAAACATCGTCGAAAGTGTTGCGAACCCTCTTTAATGCCTTAAGCTTTATCAAGATTCCTGCACCGGCATTTGAATTGAGCCGCGAAAACGGAATCCGATTTCATCCCCTGTTTTTTTAACATACCCACCTATGACGATATTTTGGGACTGGAACGGAACACTGCTTAATGATGTGGACATGTGTGTAAACAGCATGAACCGGCTTCTCCGCAAAAGGCATTTACCCCTGATGGACCGCAAGCGTTACCGCGATGTGTTTTCGTTTCCGGTGAAGGATTATTATGAACAGATAGGTTTCAATTTTCAAAAAGAAGCCTTTGAAATTCCCGCTCGTGAATTTATGGATCTCTATCACCGCTTTTTGCCGGAAACACAGCTTTTTCCTTGCGCAACAGAGATATTGGAATATTTTGGCCAACAGGGAGTCCGGCAGGTAATCCTTTCGGCCATGGAACACCACAGCCTGATGAAGACGCTGGA
>CBETNY010000542.1:0-1541 GCA_965537275.1 uncultured bacterium
TCTTTCATTTCGTGAACCGGTTTTTCTTTGAAAAAACATTTGGAGAGCCATTGGTTTAAGTCGAAGGTGCGTAAATCAATCATCATCATACCGTTATTGCCTTTTTTCGCCGCAACATCTTGATAATAACGCTGAATATTTTGCATGGATTCTTCCGACATGCCTTGTTGCATTTTTTGATAACAATCCATGCACATGGCATATTCAAATACCGTAGCGCTAAATTCGTAGCCTTCATAATTTTTCATGGCTTTTTCAATGACGTAGTGCGTCCCTTCTTCCAAAAGGTTTTTACCACAAACCACACAAGTATGAAAAGGTTCTCCCTCGGCATCCGAATAAAACTGACTGGGAATATCAACCAAAAAATCACTCATCACCCATAAATTTGTTACAAAATTACAATTTTCCGCAACAAGACGGAGGGTTTCGGTTTCCTTTTATTCTGTATTTTTGCGAAAATAAATTTATAAAAGAACATTCAAATGAGTCTGGACTTAAAAGGACGCTTAGTCAAAAAGCTTCCGTTGGTAAGCGGAGAAGGCCGTAACGGCAAATGGGAAAAACAGGAATTTGTCATCGAAACCGATGATCAGTATCCTAAAAAAATATGTATCAGCCTTTGGGGCGATAACATTAAAAAATTGGAAAGTGTCCAGGAAGGTGACAAGCTAACGGTGTCGGTAAATATCGAATCGCGCGAATACAACGAGCGTTGGTACACCGATGTACGCGCCTGGCGTATTCAGGCTGAAAGCGAAGGGGGAAGCCCCGGGTTGCCACCCCTGCCTCCCAAAGCACAAGTCGATGAGCCCCAGAGCCCTGAAGACGATCTGCCGTTTTAACTTTTTATGAATCAAAAAAAGCTTACTGCTCACCTGGCGGTTTTGGGGGCCAATGTGATTTTTGGCTTGAATTATGTTATTGCCAAAGGAATCATGCCTACCTGGCTCGAACCCCGTGCCATTATTGTGCTGCGGGTGGTGGGAGCCGCCGCTGTTTTTTGGCTGGCCGATTTGTTGGGGAAGGCTACAACAGTTCATCGAAAAGATATGCAGCGAATGTTTGTCGCTGCATTTTTTGGTGTAGCCCTGAATCAGATTATGTTTTTTGAAGGGCTTAACCTGACGACACCCATCAACGCATCCATCATCATGGTGGGAACCCCCATCTTTGTATTGGTGATGTCGCATTTTATTATCGGTGAGAAAATTACGCCTGTGAAATCATTGGGGATTGCCCTGGGATTTGCCGGTGCGGCGTTTTTGATCCTTCGCAAAGGACATTTGTCGCTGAGCAGTCATACCAGTTTGGGAAATTTGTTGGTTTTTATCAATGCATCCTCCTATGGTTTGTTTTTGGTATTGGTAAAACCATTGATGTACAAATATCCACCCTTGACGGTTATGAAATGGGTGTTTACTTTCGGGTTGCTGTTTGTGATTCCGGTGTCGTGGCAACAAATTGCTGCCGCCGATTTCGGAGCAATCCCCTTTAAAATTTGGCTGTCTATTTCCTATGTCATCGTCTTTACTACCATC
>CBETNY010000543.1:0-1516 GCA_965537275.1 uncultured bacterium
ACCAGTGGTATTCCTCACAATTTCATGGTGCCCTGCTCATGCGTCCTGTTTTTGGAAAAACGTTAATGACAGCCATTCAAGATAAAAAGCAAAGTCCGATTTTGCCACTTTCGGTCTTTCCTAATCCTGCCCACAACGAAATCTATCTTAGCACTATTCAGATCAATCCATCTCATCCTGCTCAAATTGACGTTTTTGACCTGTTTGGACGCAAGGTTCTGGAACAAAAGCTTGTGAAAAATAGTCTTAAGCTGGAGAAGCTGGAGGCAGGCATCTATCTGATGCGAATCAGGTATAACCATCAACTTTATTCAACCAAATTTTTGATCCGCAAATAATCATGGTAACAGACGAAACACAAATTCCGGCATCGCAGGAATGGTACGAACATCATCGAATATTGGTCGACCCGGGACAAACTTCCTTACGTATTGATAAATTTCTTGTGAACAGGATCGTCAATGTGTCGAGAAACAAAATTCAAAATGCTGCCAAAGCCGGTTCGTTGTTGGTGAACGATAAGCCGGTTAAGGTCAACTATAAAGTGAGGCCCAATGATGTGATTTCGATTGTGATGCCCCATCCACCCCGTGAAACCGAGATTGTGGCCCAGGATATCCCCATTGAGGTGGTTTACGAAGATAAGGATGTGATGGTGGTGAACAAACCGGCAGGTATGGTGGTGCATCCTGCTCATGCCAATTATGACGGAACCTTGCTCAATGCCCTGGCCCATTATTTTAAGCAACAGGGAAAGAAAGAAGTTGAAAATGGTTTTGGCTATTTGGTACACCGCATCGATAAAGATACCAGCGGCCTTTTACTGGTGGCAAAAAATGAAGTGGCACAATCTCATCTGGCAAAGCAGTTTTTCGATCATAGTGTGGAAAGGGTGTATCACGCAATTGCCTGGGGCGATTTTGAGGAGGACGAAGGGACCATTGATGGAAATCTGGGACGTCATCCCCGCGACAGAAGGCAAATGACTGTTTTTCCCGATGGTTCGGCAGGGAAACATGCCGTAAGTCACTACAAAGTTATCGAACGTTTGGGATACGTTACTTTGGTGGAATGCCGGCTCGAAACCGGACGCACCCATCAAATCAGGGCGCATTTTAAGTATATCGGCCATCCGCTTTTTAATGATGAACGTTATGGCGGTAACCTGATTTTAAAGGGAACCACTTTCACCAAATATAGACAGTTTGTACAAAATTGTTTTAAAATTTTACCCCGGCAGGCACTCCATGCCAAAACCCTGGGTTTTATCCATCCGGTAACTGGCGAAAAGCTTCATTTTGATTCTCCTCTGGCTGAGGATATGCAGGCCGTGGTTGAAAAATGGCGTCATTATGCTGCCCATCGGGAGATGTAAATTGGGGACTATCCCGCAGACCATTGAGATTATTCAGCCTTTAACGCAGATGGATCAACAATTAATTTCGCAATCCGATCGGATACGCCGGGTTCACCAAGTTTTTTCCGGAGGTCGGCATAGGCTGTTTTAATGCGGGTT
>CBETNY010000544.1:0-1513 GCA_965537275.1 uncultured bacterium
CTGATTTTTAGTATTTTTCTTTGGTCCACTAACTTTTAACTTTAAACAACTTCATCGTCAAAATATCCCGGCATCTCAAAATAAGAAATAGCCCATATTTCGTTAAACTGATTTAAAACCGGGAAATCAGTGCTTTGTCATGACCAAAAAAATTTCTACCTTTGAAAGAAAATATCTACCATGCACACCGGCAATTCTTTTCTCAACAAAAAGGGTAAACTAAAATCTTCGATTTACCAGAAAACGTTACGCGAACAACAAATCGAATTGGTGAAACTTCAGGAATGGGTAAAAGCCAAAGGCAAACAGGTGGTAGTCATTTTTGAAGGACGCGATGCTGCGGGCAAAGGGGGTGTGATTAACCGCATTACCGAATGTACCAATCCGCGGGTGGTCCGTGTGGTGGCGTTGGGAGTGCCTACTGAGAAAGAAAAATCACAATGGTATTTTCAAAGATATGTTTCACAATTACCGGCTGCCGGCGAGATGGTGCTTTTTGACCGATCGTGGTATAACAGGGCAGGGGTGGAGCGTGTGATGGGTTTTTGCAGTGACGAGCAGTATTGGGAATTTTTGCGGGCGTGTCCCTATTTTGAACGGATGTTGATTCGGTCAGGCATTATTTTGATAAAATATTGGTTTTCGGTGAGCGAACAGGAACAGGAAAAGCGGTTCCAGGCCCGCCTTAACGACCCAACCAAACGATGGAAACTGAGTCCGATGGATCTCAAATCGCGTGATAAATGGGTGGAGTATTCAAAGGCCAAAGATGATATGTTTTCGTATACCGACACCAAGATTTCACCTTGGTATGTGGTGAATTCGGATGATAAAAAAAGGGCGCGGCTCAACACCATCCATCATCTTTTAACTTTGATACCCTATGAGGATTTGACGCCACCCCCCATAAAACTGACTCCACGGGTACAGGAAAAGGGGTATGTCAGACCACCCATGCAGGAGCAGACTTTTGTTCCCGATATATTCGAATCGGACAAGGAGTAAATTCTTTTTTTTTGAATCGAACACTCTGATAAGAAATTCCAAAACATTCATAAAAGGGTAGCTCACCCTAACAGAATAATTCCTACTCAATCGGTTCATTGACCCTCCGTTATTTACTTTCCATGGGGTTGAAGATCCGGCAATTTTTCGTTCTGTACCAAAAAACGCCGGAACCAATTTTTGATAAAACCATTTACTTCGGTTTTACGTTCCGTCATGCCATGGTCGGCACCCTCCATCATGATGAGCCTGTATGGAATTTTTAATTGTTGAAAAGCGGTAGCCATTTTCAAGGATTCAAAAGGCGGCACCCGCCAATCGGCTGTTCCATGCATCAACAAAATGGGGGTTTGTTTGGTGATTTCCTTTACCCGCGTCAATGATGAGCGCCTGGCAAGCACTCTTAAACAGGGCAATCCGCCGTGGAAATCATAAAAAGTGATCGCTTTTAATGATTTTTTATGTTCTATAAGATATCTATTATTCAATCGTTTACATGACTTTTCAA
>CBETNY010000545.1:0-1502 GCA_965537275.1 uncultured bacterium
GTTACATAGTCGCCTACTCTTCCTGTCATTGCTTCAGCGTCGGTGTTTACCGGAAGGGTTTTTTTGCCGGGACGCCATCCTGCAGGACAAACTTCGCCTGTTTTGTGGGCATGCTGATGGGCTTCAATCTGGCGGATGAATTCTTTTACACTACGGCCAACCGGTGGGGCTTGTACCTCTTGTGCCATCACTATCCCGTCAGGGTTTACAAGAAAACGACCGCGCAAAGCAATACCGGCGTCTTCAATCAGTACACCGAATTTGCGGGCAACTTCACCGGTTGAGTCGGCACCAATGGTTAGTTTCAGGTCTTTCAGCAAGGGTTCGGTTTCGGCAAACCTTTTGTGGCTGAACTTGGTATCGGTTGAAATAGCCAACACTTCGCATCCCAGTTTATCGTGAATCTCATCCAGGCTGGCGTTCATAGCGGCAATTTCTGTTGGGCAGACAAAGGTGAAGTCGGCCGGGTAAAAACAAATAACGGTCCATTTGCCTTTGTAATCATCCGAGTTTACTTCTACATAATGCCCTGTGGCAGCATCATAAGCTTCCATTTTAAATTCGGGCATGGGTTTTAATACTAATACTCCATTTTGTTCCATGATTTTGTAATTTTTTTGATTTGATGAATATAATTTCTGTGAAGAATATGTTTCTGATTTCAAGTACGAAATTACTAAATAGTTGGTTTGGATCGATGTGTTTAAATTATTTTAAGAAAAATATTTTTTTAAGCGAATACTCATGATGAAAGGCTCAGCTAGCGCAAGCGACCCCTGCTAGCGCGAGCGTCCGCTCGTGCTCCTCACTTCATTTCGATTTGTCGCGGATAATCACATAAATATCTTCGTTGTCTTTTTTCATGAAGTATTTTTCGCGGGCAAATTTTTCCAGCTGGGCAGTGTCGTATGTCAGGGCTTTGATGGCATTTTGGTTTTTGTTGATTTCTTCCTGATAGAATTTCTTTTTCTGCTCCAGATGCTGAATCTTCTTGTTCAGTTTCATTTGTTGCAATAAGTTATCACTATCAAAAAATATCATCCAAACCACAAAGGCAAGGCCTGTGTAGAAATATTTATTGTTGATATATTTGTTAAAGAAATGCATCATAGTGTGTACAAAAATACTACATTATGTTGGCCAAATACATTGTTTGCGTAAATTTATAAACGCCTTTTTGTTTAGGAACCTGCTGTTTTTTTTATGATGACTTCGAAAGCTAAACTGTTGGTGTGCTGCGTAATTATTCCAGTTTAAATTTTACGTTTATACCGGCCTCCACTTTCATTTTTTGAAACTGGATATCTGCCGGGGCATAAGATTGGTGGGCCTTTTTTAATCCGCGTACCTGTATTGATGCCACATCTGATTTAAAGTAATGAAACCCTGAAACATCTGAAATATACAAAGCCCTTCCCACTTTTTGATGAAGGGGTTGGGTCATAAATTCAGCTTTCTTTCTGGCTTTTGCCACGGCTTTTGAAACCAGCGCCAGTTTTAGG
>CBETNY010000546.1:0-1502 GCA_965537275.1 uncultured bacterium
TACCTGGCCCTTTAACCAGAATTTCTTCCTGATTCTTAATGTTGCCGTGGGTGGAAATTTTGGCGGAACAGTGGATGATTCCATTTTCCCGCAAACTATGGAGGTTAAGTCAGTCAGGGTATACCAAAATTCAGCAACCCGTTAATTAAAAACAGGATACTATTCAATTATTAATCATTAAATGCAATGCTATGAAAAAAATTTATCTTTTCTTAATCATGTTGATGGCTTCTTTCGGAGTTCACGCCCAGTACGTGTACAACGATTTTGATGCCAACCAAAATGTAACCTTTAACGGATGGCCCAACGACGTAACCGTTGTGGACAATCCGGATGCCTCCGGGCTGAATACCAGTGCAAAAGTGGCCATGTGGCAACGTTCTGCCGAACAATGGGCTAATGTCTATGCCAAACTTAGCGGTCCCATCGACCTGAGTAGTGATACGGTTTTTCATTTGAAAGTGTATTCTCCGGTTGCCGGAGTGGTACTGTTGAAACTGGAAAAACAAGGCGATGGCAGTCAGTCTACTGAAATTCCCGATACCTTAACTTCAGACGATATCAATAAATGGGTAAGTCTTGATTTTGCCTTTGGTAAAGATGCAAATGCTGTGTTTGACCAAATTACCCTTTTCTTTGATTTTGCCACCACTACCGATAACACCTTCTATTTTGATGATGTGGAAGGACCGGGTTATGGTTCCTCCAGTGGTACGGAATTTACAGGTTATGACTTACCCATTGATTTTGAATCGGAGAATAACGTGCTTACCGATTTTGGCGGTGCTTCTTCTTCGGTAGTTGTCGATCCAAACGATGCAAATAATCATGTGGCCCAAACAATAAAAACCGCGACTGCCGAAACCTGGGCAGGGACAACCATGGGTGTTAAAGCGTTGGCTCAACCGATTCCTTTTACGGCTACCGAAACCAAAATGTCGGTTCGAGTATGGTCGCCCGATGCAGGAACGCCGGTCCGGTTAAAAGTTGAAAATTCAGGCGACAATACCATAACTGTGGAAACAGAGGTGAACACTACTGTGGCTCAGGATTGGGAAACGCTGGTATTCGACTTTAGTAATCAAGCGGAAGGAACGGCTGCCTTAGACCTTACCCAAACCTACGATATGGCCTCCATCTTTTTCAATTTTGGTACTACAGGCGCTGATGCCGGCGAAAAAACCTATTATTGGGATGATGTTACCTTCCTGTCGGAGGCCAGTCAGGGGAAACCATTGTCTGATGCCGATGTGCAGGATAATTTTGAAAACGACGGTTCTGCCACTATTCAGGCTTGGAAATTTCAGGATCCCGATCTGAACGACCTTCCCGTTGTTGTCGATCCTGATGATGCTAACAATCATGTGGCCGACTATAACCGCAGTGGTGCCTTCCAATGGACCAATGCCCAAACTATTTTGGATCATCGTCTCGACTTAAGTCAGCGCAATGTATTTAAGCTGCGTGTCTATTTCCCTTCGTCGAATGATTACACCGGTGAT
>CBETNY010000547.1:0-1501 GCA_965537275.1 uncultured bacterium
AATAGTGATCTACATTGCTTTGTGAAACGCTGTGTCTTCTGTGTTTAGCTCAGTGTAATAGCTATTTCACAAAGCACCACAAAGGAGCCACAAAGAACCACAGAGACGATGGCACATGTAATATATTGTCCTTCATCTTTATATATAGATATCACCAAGTGCGAAACTTTAGTAATTTTACAAAAAACGTTTTCATGAAAAATAGGATGTTCGTCGTGTTTTTTTCGGTGGTCTTGCTGATCTATGCATGCGTCAATTATTATATTATTGAAAGAGGGCTACAACTTACAACTCTTGATGGGGTTTGGAAGTCTGTTTGGATATGGGGTATCGTTTTTTTGGCGGGTGCTTATGTGGTGGGACGGTTCTTTGAGCGGTTTAATATTCATCCATTTGCCACGTTGTTCATTTGGATAGGCTCTTTTTGGCTGGCCATCATGGTTTATCTTTTCCTTCAATTGCTATTGGTGGATGCCATTCTTTTGCTGAATCAATGGCTTCATTTTATCCCCAATGGTATAGCCATCAATTCGATACACACAAAACATATCATTGCAGGTGTAATAGTGGTTGTCACTTTTGTTGTGGTGTTGGTCGGGCACTTAAACACATGGTTTCCTCGAATCAAACGAATAAACCTGGCCCTTTCAAAAAGGGGTGGAAAACGTAAAAACCTGAAAATCGTGGCTTTTTCTGATGTGCATTTGGGTACGATTATCGAAAAGCGACATCTGGTTCGAATTGTGGAAAAGGTGAATGCCCTTGCGCCCGATGTGATTTTGATACCGGGTGATATAATCGATGAAGATATTGCCCCGGTTATTCGAAGTAATGTGGGTGACACGTTACGACGTTTAAAAGCCCAAGATGGTGTTTTTGCCGTAACCGGAAACCATGAATATATTGGCGGCGTACAAAAAGCAAAAGAATATTTGCAACTGCATGGAATTCGGTTGTTAAATGATGAAGCGGTTTTTATTGATGAATCGTATTATCTGGTTGGTCGCGAAGACCTTATGAAAAAACGAATGGGCAAGGAAGGACGCAAAGATTTGTCTCAGATCATGACCTCGGTGAATAGGAATTTTCCGGTGATTTTACTCGACCACCAGCCTTTTCATTTGGAGCAGGCAGTTGAAGCCGGTATTGATTTGCAACTGTCGGGTCATACGCATCACGGTCAGTTGTGGCCGTTTCAACTCATTACGCGATGGGTATACGAAAAAAGTTGGGGATACCTTAAAAAAGGTCCTACCCATTTTTATATTTCAAGTGGAGTAGGGGGGTGGGGGCCGCCCATTCGTACGGTTAATCGTCCGGAAATAGTTCAAATTAATCTTTCTTTCAATGGAAAAAACGAATAAACTTTATTTGCTGTGGACCAGCGGTGAAAAAATCACCTTTGATGAAATGGTATTTATGTACACGTTGAACAGCATAAAACGTCATTGGTGGAAAGAGGTAACTCTCATTATTTGGGGGGCTTCGGCTCAACTGGTTG